>JBEPWX010000009.1:2104-15279 GCA_041642235.1 Mariniphaga sp. | reverse complement strand
GTTAATAAACCTTCTGTATTCACTCGATCGGGAAATTTTGCGGTCGAACCGAACTGGGTCATACATAAGTACTACATTAAACGGATGCAACACCCGGAAGTACCATGGATTACTGGTTTGTCCCATCAGTAATTTTGGAGAAGAAAAACATGTTCTGCTTTCATCACTCGATGTATCAATCGTTCAGGAGGAAGAAGAATTCAAACTGGGAATTCATCGTTATAAAGGAGGAGTTTATGAACCCAATGGACACAAGTACGTTCAAAACATTGAATTTGGCCACATTCCTAAAATAACCTATCGGATTGGCAGTATTATTCTGATCATGGAGCGTATTCTCAGTGAAAGAAAGAAGCAGGTACTCATTCGGTATACACTTGAAGAAGCCCCCGAAAATACTACCTTCCGGTTTAAACCATTTCTTGCTTTCCGCAATATGCATAACTTAAGCAAGGCCAATCTCTTTGCAAACAGCAAATACCTTAATGTGGAAAATGGTATCAGCACAAGATTGTATGATGGCTATCCGGAACTATACATGCAGTTTAGCAAAAAAAATGAATTTGTTCCCGTACCCGATTGGTATTACAACATCGAGTACATTAAAGAATTAAACCGCGGTTACGATTACCTTGAAGATCTATTCGTCCCGGGTTATTTCGATTTAAGCCTCAATCCTGGCGAGAAGGTGGTATTTGCAGCCGGCATTGAAAATGCAAGGCCAAATTCATTAAAACAGATTTTTTCAAAGGAAATGAATAAAGGCAGCCACAGGACAACATATACCGGGGCGTTGAAAAATGCTGCAGAGCAGTTCATCTATCAAAAAAAAGAAGATACAACTATTGTTGCGGGGTTTCCCTGGTACGACAGCATCAGCCGGCAGGCATTTATTTCATTGCCCGGAATAGTTCTGGCAACGGGTAAAGCAAACCTTTATACGGAAGTATTAGGTACCTATAAAAAACACATTAAAAACGGTCTTCCCCCTGATAACATTTTAAGCCCAACAAAAATTTACAGTTCAGCAGATGCTTCCCTTTGGTTTATATGGGCCTTGCAAAAATGCACCAAAACCCATCGGACGCCAAAAGGCTTATGGCTGAACTACTGCAAAACGGTAAAAGAAATATTGGAAGCTTACAGGGATTCAGTTCCTGAATTTATAACCATGACCTCTGACGGATTACTTGAGGCAGAAAAAGAAGATACAGCACTGACATGGATGAATTCCTATGTAAACGGCAAGCCGGTTGTGCAAAGAGCCGGATTGACAGTTGAGGTGAATGCTTTGTGGTACAACGCTATTGAGTTCGCATTGGAAATGTGCCGTCGTACAGGAGATAAGGAATTCGTAAGCAAATGGGAGAAAATGCCTGAAAAAGTAGGGAATGCCTTTATAAAGACCTTCTGGAATCAGGGGCATGAACATCTGGCTGATGTAGTTAAAGAGGGTATTGCAGATTGGGCTGTAAGGCCAAATATGGTAATAGCGGCAGCTATGAAATATTCTCCGCTTTCAAAAGAGCAGAAAAAACAAATACTTAGTGTTGCCAAACAGAAATTGATGACCGGCCGCGGAATGCGCTCACTTTCTCCCGATCATTTACGGTATAAAGGAGTTATTGAGGGAGGCCCAAATGAACGTGATGCTGCCATACATCAGGGTGCTGCCTGGCCATGGCTGATGCAATTCTTTATAGAAGCCTACCTGAATATACATGGTGCTGGAGGTCTTCCTTTTATTAAAACCCAGCTTGAAATGTTTGAGGAAGCTTTAACCGAACATTGCGTCGGTACATTTTCTGAAGTATACAACGGAGACCCGCCACATAAGGGAAAAGGAGCAGTATCTCAAGCCTGGAATGTTGCAGGAATTTTTTATGCACTTCACATGGCTAGTAATTATAAACCATGAAAGGATCGTTCATGAAAATTTTGATGTTTGGGTGGGAGTTCCCTCCACACATTTCCGGAGGTTTGGGCACAGCCTGTTATGGACTAACAAAAGGACTTGCCAGTTACAAAGGAATCGAAATCCTGTTTGTTGTCCCTAAAGTGTTTGGAGATGAAAATCCTGCCAATATCCAACTTATAGGTGCCAATAAAATCCCCGTTACAAAAAAAGAATTGGCATTTACTGATACAGAACAAAAAATTGAATACTTCGAAGTAAATTCAAATCTGATTCCATATGTAAGCGATGAAGAATTCTGGCACTTAAAAAGCAGGAGGCAGAAAACAAAAAATCGGTTTATAAAAACAACTGATGGATATACAATAGAATTTAGCGGCACCTATGGCCCAAACCTAATTGAAGAGATAAAAAATTATTCCATAGTTGCTGAAACAATAGCCCGAGATACCAGCTTCGACCTGATTCATGCACACGACTGGCTTGCTTATCCGGCAGGTATTGCAGCAAAAAAAATTTCAGGAAAGCCTCTTGTAATACATGTACATGCCACCGATTTTGATCGCAGCGGAGGAAAGGTTAATCCGGCTGTGTATGCCATAGAAAGAGAAGGCATGGAAACTGCCGACCAAATAATTGCTGTAAGCAATTTTACAAAGCAAACCGTTATTGAAAAATACAATATTCATCCAGAAAAAATAACTACTATATATAATGCCGTAGAACCCGTAGCCAAAATATCCGATTTTAAATATAAAAAAAGGTTAAATGAGAAGGTTGTTACATTTCTTGGCAGGATAACCCTGCAAAAGGGCCCCGAATATTTTATTGAAGCAGCTTTCCTTTTGTCTAAAAAAATGAAAAATATTAGGTTTGTTATGGCAGGAAGCGGTGATAAAATGAATGAAATGATTTACCGGGTAGCCCAACTGGGATTAGCCGATAAATTTCATTTTACAGGTTTCCTGAAAGGGGATGAAGTATATCAGATGTTAAAACTCACCGATGTTTTTGTTATGCCTTCAATATCTGAACCATTTGGGATAGTCCCTCTGGAAGCCATGCAAGCTAATGTGCCGGTTATTATATCCAACCAGTCAGGAGTATCTGAAATTTTGAAACACGCTATAAAAATTGACTTCTGGGATACGTATTCAATGGCAGATTTTATATACGGATTGCTTCATTATACTTCTATGGCCGAACTTCTTAAGGAATCGGGAAAACAGGAAGTAAATGAACTAACCTGGAAACACTCAGCAAAAGAAGTGAAAGATGTTTATAAAAGTTTACTCAGTGAATAAATTTAGTAACTGCATTAGAAATGAAATCAATATGCTTGTTTTTTCAAATTCACCAACCTTTCAGGTATCGGCGTTATCGATTTTTCGATATTGGCAACGATCATTATTACTACGATGATTATGCAAATGAAACTTCTCTCAGGAAAGTAGCAGAAGAGAGTTACTTGCCTACCAATAAACTTTTATTAAACCTGTCCGAAAGATTTAAGGAAAAATTCAAAGTAGCTTTTTCAATTACAGGTGTTACATTGGATCTGTTTGAACTATATGCTCCAGATGTTCTTAAATCTTTTCATGATCTTGCACAATCCGGATGCGTCGAATTTCTTTCTGAAACTTATTCTCACTCCCTTTCATCACTTAAAGATAATGATGAATTTGAAAGACAGATTAGATTGCACGATCAGAGAATTTTAAATCTTTTCGGGCAAAAACCAAAAATTTTCAGAAATACCGAAATGATATATTCTGACAAAATTGGAGCTCATATTTGTAAAATGGGTTATAATGCCATTTTAACTGAAGGAGCACGGCAGGTTCTTGGTTGGAAAAGCCCAAACTTTTTATATGTTAATGCTATCAATCCCCGCATGAAAGTTTTAATGCGAAATTTTAAACTTAGCGACGATATTTCATTCCGTTTCTCAAATACCAACTGGTCGGAATTCCCTTTAACTGCTAAAAAGTTAACAGAATGGATCAATAAACTTTACCAGAAAGAAGAAGTTGTTAACCTTTTTTTAAGTTACGAAACTTTTGGACAGAGGCAGCCAAAAGAAAGCGGCATCTTTGAATTTCTTGAACTTTGGGTTGCCAATGTTGTTAAAAATGACAACTTGAAATTTATTACTCCCTCTCAGGCAGTTCAGGAGTTGCAACCAATTTCTATCGTGAGTGTTCCTGAACCTATATCTTGGGCAGATGAAGAAAGAGATTTAACTTCATGGCTGGGAAATGAAATGCAGAAAGAGGCATTTGAAAAATTATACGTTCTTTCACAACGAATGGCTAATTGCAAAAATGAAGAACTAAATAAAGACTGGATCTACCTTCAGGAAAGCGATCATTTTTACTATATGTCTACTAAACATTTTTCAGGTAACCAGGGACAGATCTATACCAATCCATTTGATTCCCCATATGAAGCTTTTATAAATTACATGAATGTATTAAGTGACTTTACTCTCAGGCTAAAAAATGATATACCCGACATCGGGGAAGAACAGTTAAGAGTTGAAAATCTGCAGGAAATTATTCACCAGAAAGATGTAAAAATAAGAACACTGGAACTTGAATTGGAAAAGCTTCAAAAACCTAAACAGAAATTAAGAACAACTATAAAAAGAAAAAAAAGAAATTAAATTATAACATGTTATTACATTGTCAATCAATCTAAAATAATCAGCAAATTCGGAGCTCATCCAAACAGAAAGTGTATTTTTGCGATCGACTTTTTTAGCATTAAAATTCGAATTTATTATGAACACAGAAGGAAACACATATATTAAATGGCAGGAAAATGAACAACCTGTCTGGAGAAAATTAATTGTAGAATCACATTTGCCGGAAAGCCTGGCTCCCTTGCGCGAACTATCGAAAAACCTATGGTGGGTTTGGAATACCAGTGCAAGAGAATTATTTAATTATATAAATCCGGAAATATGGGAAATGTGTGCCCATAATCCAATTTATTTGCTTGAAGAAGTAAATTACAAGCGTTTTCAGCAACTGGAAAACGATGAAAAGTTTATGTCAGAAATGCAAAAAGTCTACGGCGAATTAAACCGTTATCTGGAAGAAAGGAAAAATCCCGAAGGTCCTCAAATTTCATATTTTAGCATGGAATACGGACTGCATGATTCTTTGAAAATTTACTCCGGTGGTCTTGGCTTGTTGGCAGGTGATTATCTAAAGGAAGCCAGCGATATGAAAGTAAATCTCACAGCGGTTGGATTGTTATACCGATACGGCTATTTTAAACAAATCCTTAATCTTCATGGCGAGCAAATGGCCAGCTATGAATTTCAGGATTTTTCCAAAATTCCTGTTCATCCGGTATTGGATGAGAATGGTGATTGGGTTAGTATCGAAGTAGACTTTCCCGGCCGCAAACTTGTTGCCCGAATATGGAAGGTGCTGATTGGTTCGGTTAAACTATACCTTCTGGATTCCGACCTTCCGGAAAACCAGGAACAAGACAGGTTTGTAACCCATCATTTATATGGTGGCGATAACGAAAACCGACTTAAGCAGGAAATCCTGCTGGGAATTGGTGGAATAAGGGCACTAAACAAGCTTGGTGTAAATGCTGATATATACCATTGCAATGAAGGTCATTCCGCTTTTATAGGTCTGGAACGTATGGCTTTTATCATGGAAAAATACAGGTTAAGTTTTACTGAAGCAAAAGAAGTAGTGCGTGCTTCAACCGTATTCACAACTCATACTCCGGTGCCTGCCGGACACGACTCATTTTACAACGATTTGTTCAAACCTTACATGGCTGATTATCCCCGTAGGCTTGGCCTGGATTGGCAGGAATTTGAAATGCTTGGAAAAGCAAAACCAAATGAAACCAACTTTAATATGAGTTACCTGGCCTGCAATCTTTCCCAAGGGATAAATGGTGTAAGCAAGCTTCACGGAGAAGTAAGCAAAACCGTTCTTAAATCACTTTACCAGGGATTTCTGGAAGAAGAACTTGAAATAGGTTATGTAACCAATGGCGTTCATTATTCTACATGGACCGCACAGGAATGGAAAAAAATCCACAAGGAATATTTTGGCGATGAATTCCCAAGCAATCAACTCGACTTTAATGTTTGGAAAAAAATATACGACGTCCCGGAGAATAAAATCTGGGAACTTAGAAAAACACTTCGCTCAAAGTTGATAAGTTACATTAAAGAACGTTTTTCCGATACATGGATTAAACGTAATGAAAACCCGCAGTTAATTACTGAAGTACTGGGAAAATTAAATCCCAATGCATTAACAATTGGATTTGCACGCCGCTTTGCCACTTATAAAAGAGGATATTTACTCTTCCGTAACCTGGAGCGGTTATCAGCAATTGTGAATAACCCTGCCAAACCGGTTCAGTTTATTTTTGCCGGGAAAGCTCATCCCGCCGATAAGGCTGGTCAGGACCTGATAAAATACATTGTTGAAATTTCCAAACGACCAGAATTCAGAGGAAAAATCTTGTTTCTCCAGAATTATGACATCAACCTGGCAAAAATGCTTCTGCAGGGTGTTGATGTTTGGCTTAATACTCCTACCCGTCCTTTGGAAGCATCAGGTACCAGCGGGCAAAAAGGAGCAATGAACGGAACACTCCATTTTTCTGTCCTCGATGGCTGGTGGGTTGAAGGCTATAAAAAAAATGCCGGCTGGGCCTTACCTGCAGAACGAACCTATGATGTGCAGGATTTCCAGGACGAACTTGATGCAGAAACAATATACACAATACTGGAACAGGAAATTGTAAGAACTTTTTACAACAGAAACAATGAAGATACTCCATTGGAATGGATTTCCTACATCAAAAATACCATTGCACAGGTGGCTCCTAATTTTACTACCGGAAGAATGATACAGGATTATCATTATAAATATTACCAGCCTCAGCTTGAACGGAGCAGAAAAATAATGCAGGATGATTTCAAGTGGGCAAAAGAGATTGCTGCCTGGAAATTACGGGTAAGTTCAATCTGGAATTCTATTAAAGTTAAAAAAACCGAATTTGCTGATGGTATTAATAATGTGATGAAAATTGGCAAGGAATATCCGGTGAGAGTTGAAATTGATTTAAAAGGGTTACAGCCTGAGGAGGTAGCCCTTGAACTACTGGTTACAGAAAATGGTGAGGAAGAAGATCCAAGAATTGTTGAAACAGTTAATTTTGATAAAATTAGTACAGATAATTCTGTTTGTAGCTTTAGTTTAAATTATAAACCCATACATCCGGGTTCTTTTAATTATGGTTTAAGACTTTATCCTAAAATAGAAGGATTACCCCACAAACAAGACTTCAGGTTTGTTAAATGGTTGTAACTAAAATGAAAATGAACAAAAAGGGTTTAGGAAAAAAAATCAAGGATTTTCGTGAATTCAGACAGGTTTCCAGGGAAGATCTGGCTTTGAAGGCAAATCTTGATGGAAATCAGCTTGAAAAAATTGAAGAAAATGGCGTCATCCCATCATTAGGCCACCTGATAAAAATCTCAAGAGCACTGGGAGTTCGTATTGGTACATTTCTCGACGATCAGGATCAGGTTGGACCTGTAATAGTAAAAGCAGGCGAAGAAAAATCAAGCCATAGTTTTTCAACAAATGATAACTCCAGCCGTTCACATCTGAACTTTTTTTCATTAGCTCAGGATAAGACCGGCAGGCATATGGAACCATTTATTGTTGAAATTGAACCTTCTAAAGAGTCTGATTATAAACTTTCTTCCCATGAAGGTGAAGAATTTATTTATGTGCTCGAAGGGGCTATTGAGATAAATTATGGGAAAGATATATACCAAATTAATAAAGGTGATACTATTTATCTTGATTCAATTGTTTCGCATAATGTGCATGCAGCAAAAAATCAACCTGCAAAGATATTGGCCGTAGTATACACTCCGGTTTAGCGATTTTTTTTCAATATCAGATCTAAAACATCATGCAGCTACTCGATTGTAACTTAGGCGAAATCCTCGAAAAATGGGCATACGAAACTCCCGATAAAGATTTCATTGTTTATCCCGACAGAAACTTACGGTTTACCTATAAACAATTTAACGAACGTGTGGATGCTCTCGCTAAAGGATTAGTATACATTGGAATCCGTCCCGGCGATAAAGTAGGCATCTGGGCAAAAAATGTTCCTGACTGGACAACCATTATGTTTGCCACAGCTAAAATTGGAGCCATACTTGTTACCATTAATACCAGCTATAAACTTTCCGAACTGGAATTTTTAATAAAAGATGCCGATTTAAACACCCTTTTCCTTGTAGATGGATATCGCGACAGTGATTATGTTCAAATGATTTTTGAACTTGTTCCTGAATTGAAGGAACAAGCACGGGGAGAATTAACAAGCAAAAGATTTCCTGAGCTGAAAAATGTAGTTTTTATTGGCCAGCAGAAACATCGCGGCATGTTTAACACACCCGAGCTTATATTAATGGGCAATCATGTAGATGACTTTGAACTTGAATGTATAAAAGAAGAATTGAGTTGCCACAGCGTAATAAATATGCAATATACTTCGGGAACAACCGGATTCCCAAAAGGAGTTATGCTTTCCCATCACAATATACTAAATAATGGCTATTCGGTAACCGAATGCATGAAATTCAGTTCAGACGACAAGCTTTTGGTTTGTGTCCCATTGTTTCATTGTTTTGGTTGTGTATTCGCTGTATGTGGAACTGTAACGCATGGAGCGACAATGGTTTTTACCGAAGATTTTGATCCGGTTATGGTATTGGCCTCTATTCAAAAAGAAAAATGTACTGCTATTTATGGTGTTCCTACAATGTTTATTGCCGAATTAAATCATCCTATGTTCGACCTGTTTGATGTCAGTTCATTGCGTAAAGGAATTATGGCTGGCTCATTATGCCCGATTGAAACGATGAAACAGGTAATGACCAAAATGAATGCAAAAGATATCATTATCGTTTACGGACTTACTGAAGCCTCTCCCGGAATTACTGCAACAAGGACCCATAACTCGGCCGAAGTGCGCGCAACTACGGTAGGTTTCGAATTACCCAATGTGGAAGTGAAGATTGTAAACCAGGAAACCGGTCAGCTTTGTGAACCGGGAGAACAGGGTGAAATCTGCTGCAGGGGTTATAACGTAATGAAAGGATACTATAATAATCCCGAAGCCACACAAAAAGCAATTGACAATGAAGGCTGGCTTCATTCTGGAGATCTGGCAGTAAAAACTGCTGAAGGGTTTTACCAGATAACAGGTCGAATAAAAGATATGATAATTCGTGGCGGCGAAAATATCTATCCTCGTGAAATAGAAAATTATTTGTATGGAATTCCCGAAATTGAGGCAGTGGAAGTAACGGGAATTCCGAGTCCTAAATATGGAGAAGAAGTAGCAGCATTTATAAAGGTAAAAAAGGGTAAATCATTAAGTGAAGCTTATGTAACAGATTATTGCCGGGGAAAAATTGCCAGGTTTAAAACCCCAAAATATATTTTCTTTGTAACAGAATTTCCCATGACCGCAAGTGGAAAAATAAAAAAATATCAACTGCGCGAACTGGGAGAAAAATGGTGTAAGGAAAAAGGAATCGAGATTAAATAGGCATTGCAATCAATAGTTATGATAAAATATAAAAGAATCCTGTTAAAACTGAGCGGTGAATCACTCATGGGTGACCAAAAATTTGGCATAAATGAAAACCGGCTGAATGATTATGCAGAAGAAATAGCGCAACTGGTAAAAAAAGGTGTGCAAATTGGAATTGTTATTGGAGGAGGAAATATATTCAGGGGACTTAACGGAACAGAAAGAGGTTTCGATAGGGTAAAAGGTGATCAGATGGGAATGCTGGCAACAGTCATTAACAGTCTTGCCTTAAGCTCATCATTAAATGCAGCTGGTGTCAAATCAAAAGTGTATACTGCCATCAGAATGGAGCCGGTTGCTTATTATTATGTTCGGGAAGCAGCAGTTGAAGCACTTGAAAAGGGCAAAGTGGTAATTATTGCAGCCGGAACAGGTAATCCTTATTTTACAACCGACACTGCAAGTGCACTTCGTGCAGTGGAAATTGGCGCTGAAATTATGTTGAAAGGCACAAGAGTTGATGGAATTTATACTGAAGATCCTGAAAAAAATCCTGATGCCTTAAAATTTGACAAAATAAGTTTTGACGAAGTTTATGATAAAAAGCTGCGGGTTATGGACTTAACTGCCACTACGCTTTGCAGGGAAAATAACCTGCCGGTACTGGTTTTCAATATGAATCAGACAGGAAATCTTTCGAAAGTTATTTCTGGTGAAAACATAGGTACCATAGTTTATTGATTGTTTTTTCACTTCAAATGAAACAATACAATAAAAAATTTTAGTATAAATATATTTTTTTTATATTTGCTATCAATCAGAGGTTTGAAACTGCTTAACCAATGCAAGAAGAAGTAGATTTTATTATTGAACATTGTAAAGAAAAAATGAGTGCTGCTATTAAGCACCTCGAAAAGGAACTGATTCATATTAGGGCAGGAAAAGCTTCTCCTGCAATGCTTGATGGCGTTCATGTTGAATACTATGGTTCACTTACTCCGCTTAATCAAGTTTCCAATGTAAGTACTCCCGATGCCCGTACCATTGCCATCCAACCATGGGAAAAGAACCTGATTCCTGTAATCGAAAAAGCAATATTGGCAGCCAATCTGGGCTTCAATCCTGATAATAATGGTGAAATCATTCGAATAAATATACCGGTATTAACTGAAGAACGAAGAAAACAACTGGTAAAACAAGCTGCACAGGAAGGTGAAACAGCAAAAGTCAGTATCCGTTTAGCCCGAAAAGAGGCAAATGAAAGCCTTAAAAAATTGCTTAAAGATGGCCTTGCAGAAGATCTCGAAAAAGATGCCGAATCTGAGGTTCAAAGACTGACTGATAATTTCGTTAAAAAAGTTGATACTTTAGTGGAGACTAAAGAAAAAGATATTATGACAATATAAATTGTTTCTAGTTTTCTGTTTTCTGAACATTGTTTAATTGTTTTCATGGCTTTGAGGCAGCTTATAGAAGCTGCCTTTTTTTTAAAATTGCAATAAGAGAATCAAAATTCTAACCTGTTATACATATTTTTCCCCGTAAAAGCAGGCGTTATTACAAAAACCAGACGGAGTTTCCCCTAATTTTGATTTTTTCTTTTTCTGAAGAAATAGGCAACAACACCTATTATTATAATGATTACGACAATAATCAATATAACTGTTCCGGTACCCGATCCATTTGTTCCTTCAGCAAGAATATCCTGTTCCATATAGGAGCTGTCCTGTACCCCAAGATTATCAATATAAGTTCCTTCATCCTGCGCAAACAACATGTATGGCAAACTTAAAACTCCTGTAAAAATTACTGCCAATAATTTCTCTAATGTTTTCATTTCTAATTATTTTATATTAATCAACTTCTATTCTTCCTCATTTCAGCTTTCACTTCTTTAAACAATTCAATTCCAGGCATATACCTTGGATTTATCTCAAATAACTGATTTAACTTCCTAAACGCTTCATCATATTTTTCTTCTTTAAATAAATAGCCGGCCTCTAAAAGGAAAAGAGGTTCATATGAAGGATGTAATTTTTTACCTTCATTCAGATAAAACTTAAATTCTTCAATTTCAGATAATTCAAGCTTTGCTTTAGCCATATTAACGTACAGCCAAACATTGTTTTTCTGCCCTTCCAGTGCCGTTTCAAGGAACTCAACTCCCGATTGCAAATTTCCGTTTTTTATTTCAGAAAATCCATAATAATCTGAATAATCCTGTCTTTTTACAACTACCACCACAGGATTTCCCTTATGATAGAAGGTTTTAACCATTCCTGCAGGCTGCCATACATTACTCTTAAGTAATCCGGGTTCCAAATAGTTTAATCCAAAAATTCCGTAATCCCATTTAGCTGAACTTCGCTCCAGGAAACGGGTATATGTATAATGAATATTAGGGTTTTTATCAAAATAATTTGAAAGATTGCTGTTCATTGCAACCACTATTTCTTCTTTTTCATCCAATTGAAAAAGAAAATCCACAGCTTCCTTCACAGAATGAAAATAATAATCGTATTCATAATTACCCCATGCATTCTTATTTCCTCCCGCAAGGGAGTTAAAAAATATATAATCGGCCGGAAATGTGGATGCCTGATGTTTAAAAGGCCATATTAAACCAACAATAAATACTAAAGTAAATACATAACACAGTCTCCTGCTTCTAGTTGAGATCAATACCAGCAATTTGTAAATTCCCCAAACAGAAAGCAATGCCATAGGAGGCAATATAAACAGCATCTGCCTTATACCACTGTAAAGATTCGATCCTATAGCCATCACATAAATTAATGGGAATGCAAAAGAAAATAAAACAAACCCTCCAAGAATCATTTGTTTATTTATGACCAGGTTAAAAACCATCCCCTTTAAAAAGAAAACCAGGTAAACTACTAAACCTGCTAATAGCATTAAAGGAGAGGAAATGAGCAGCCATTTAGGCAGATAATACCAGGGCAGCTGAGTGCTCCACATCAATTCACCTTCAAACACCTGCCGGATACTTACCTTATAATGTTCCATTACACGGAGACTCTCTATTGGATGAATAAAAATGTTTTGCAAGGCAAAGGGCCAGAATAGTAATCCTGCAAAATAGCCAATTACCAAAATTGCGGCTCCCTGGCCCAATAACCTCACAAAAACGGGTTTAGTTGAAACTATCTCTGTTAAGTAAAAAGGCTTCAAAACAAAAAATCCAAACAATGCCAGACCCAGATATCCAAAAAGAATAAAACCTCCAGCCCGTATTGAAACAGTAAAGGCGATGGCCAATCCCAGCAAAAGGGAAGTTTTCCATCGGGGATGCGGGAATTCTTTCATAAAACGAATAGTCATCAGCAAGCCGGCAACATAGCCCGTGGCAAACGGAATATCTTTCAAATTGCCAAATGCATGCCCTGCAAGCCTAGGCATAAAAATTAGTGACAAAACAGTAACCCCCGCTATCAGCCAGGAACCGGTAATTTCCTTTGATAGTAATCCAGTAAAAAACAGAAGCAACAGAAATGTGAAAGCTCCCGTATAATGCCGCACAATAAATTCATGTTCAATATTAAAAATGCGGTTGAATAAGGCTGTAAAATTATCAATGGATTGACCATAATATTTCAGGTTCGTTTGAGGAGTGTTAAGACAAGAC
>JBEPWX010000009.1:0-2094 GCA_041642235.1 Mariniphaga sp. | reverse complement strand
CTTTCCTCCTGTGAAATACCAGTTAACTACATTTTTTGCATGTGTATAATGCAACTGTTCATCTACATTTACAGCTGATTTTGGTGCCAGCACAACAAGAGTTGCAGCAATTACTATGAGCATACCAATAAATAGATGTCTCCCTGATTTTATGTAGCAACTTTTATTCATAAATTTCCTGGACAAAATAAATTGGGCGATCTTGCACTTCTTTATAAATCCTGTATACATATTCTCCAATCAGACCCATAAAAGTTAATTGAACCGATCCAAAAAAACTAATCGCTAAAAACATGGAAGACCAACCTATCGGAGCTAATCCTAAAAATTTAGAAGCAAACGTATAAACGATTGCTCCAAAAAATATTAAAATCCCTAATAATCCCAGGTATAAACAAATGATGATTGGCCATTTCGAAAAGGAATAAATAGCATCGGCTGCGAGCAAAAATAATTTCCAGTGGCTCATCTTCCCTTTACCTTCAGGACGATCTGGCCGATCGTAAAGTATAAATTCATGCCTAAACCCAATAAAGTTCCGAATTCCCGGAATATATCTGTTTCGCTCCGAAAACTGAAGCATTGCCCTGTGGGCTTTTTTATTAAAAATGCAAAAATTACCTGTTTGAGCCACCTGTTGCCCACCGGTAAGTTTATCGAAGATGCGATGAAAAATATTAATATAAATTCGTTTTACCAGTTTTTCATTGCGCGCTTCCCTTACGGCGGAAACAATATCGGCACCGGTAGCCTTAATTTTTTCAAAAAGTACAGGAACCAACTCAGGAGGATCCTGAAAATCGCCATCCATTAAAACAATGTATTCACCTCTGGCATAATCTATTCCAGCTGTAAGTGCAGCCTGTAAACCAAAATTCCGGGAGAGTGACAAAATTTTAAGGCAGTTGTTCTCCTGTTGAAATTGTATCAGTTTTTGTAAAGTAGTATCAGTGCTTCCATCATCCACACAAACAATTTCAAATGCTTCCTCCGTCTGCTCCAATTTAACCCGGAGTTCAGAAAGAAGGCGGCGAACCAATTTCTCTTCATTAAAAAATGGAATAACAACTGAAATCATGGTTTCAAATTTTATGTTGAGTACCGGGCAAAGGAACTGGAAACTCCTGTTCCACAGGCCCCATTTCATAAGTATCAGGCCCCAGCCTCTCAGTCGAGTTCAGCATATCTTCCCAGCTTACTTTCTGTCCGGTATATGCAGCCGTTCGCCCCATTATGGCCGTCAGGGTAGAAATAGCAGTTCGTTCAGCCTCAACAATAGGGCTATTTTCTCTTATTGCTGTCACCATATCGATATGTTCCTGAACATAGGGAGAAACTTTTACAATACCCGTTGATTTTCCATCCTTGTTTTTAGGATATTCATACTGCCATTTTACCGACCCATCGGGATTAAAAATTGTGTTTTTACAATTTGTATAACCTTCTGTTCCCATGACCTGCTCGCCAAGTGAATTAGCACATCCATCAATCTGTCGTGACATACTGTGTGAAAAAACACCATTTCCGAAATCAAAATCTATACTAAAAAAGTCGTATTGATCTCCCGTAATCCTGCGGGCTCTTCCACCAAAGCCAATGGCACTTTCAGGATGCTTACCCAAAAACCAGTTGACAATGTCGATATTATGCACATGCGTATCCAAAATATGATCGCCACAAAGCCAGATGAAATTATTCCAGTTACGCAACATGTATTCCATATCGCTCCACCCTTCTTCTCTTGTCCTGAACCACACATGCGACTGAAGCCACCATGCTTTGGCTGAGGTTATTTCACCAATAGCACCTGAAGCTACCTGCCGGTAAGTCTCGAGATAATCCCGCTGATGCCTCCGCTGGGTTCCGGTAACAACAGTAAGACCCATCTTCTCTGCTTTTTTCGAGGTTGCAATTATCTGTCTGGCCCCAACAGGATCAACACATGCTGGTTTTTCCATGAACACATGTTTTTTTGCCTGAATTGCAGCATCGAAATGTTCAGGCCTGAAATGAGGGGGAGTTGCGAGCAGAACGATATCAAGATCCACATCAAGTAACCGTTTATACGCATCAAATCCCCAAAAGCAATTATTC
>JBEPWX010000008.1:0-19344 GCA_041642235.1 Mariniphaga sp. | reverse complement strand
TCCATTTTACTGTCACAGAGCTGTTATCTTCAGCAATTGAAAATAAGATACCCGGATGATCGTATCCACTGGTAATAAACAGTTGGTTGTTTAAATATAATACCGGATTTGCCTGTGCTCCTTCCCCCTGACTTCCACTATAGAACTTATCAAGGTTGTGGTACCACTGTATTTCGCCGCTTTCTGAATTAATTGCAATTACATTTTTTGTTGTTTGAACTAAAATGAGTTCCATTCCATCATGCTTTATCAAAACCGATGATGCATAGGATTTTGCACCACCAAGACTTCTGGTTTTCCAAACTTCAGATCCAGTATTTTTATCAAAAGCAACCATGGAGTACTTATCACCACCTGTGGTGTATACAACAATATCATTCACAACTAAAGGACTTTCTGCATCGCCGTGCATATGAATTTCACCACCGTATTTTTTAACAACATCCACCTGCCACAATTTTTCACCATTTCCGGCATTAATGCAGTTTAGCTGACCTGTGCCGCTGGCAACAAAAAGTTTTCCATTTTCATAGGTTGGAGTACACCGGCTGTCGGGATAGGAACGCACCCATGAACGTCCGTAGGCAGTCTCCCAAATCAGTTGCCCACTAAAATCATAAGCTGAAATTACATCTGTTTCTTCGCCTTTTGTCCCTGTAATGAAAATTTTATTTTCAGCTACAATTGGTTGAGAATATCCCTTGCTGAGGTCTTCAATTTTCAGAATGAGTTCAGGTCCTGAATCCGGCCATTTTTTTAATAACCCTGTTTCATTATAATATCCTGTTCTTCCTATACCTCTAAATTCAACAATATCTTGCGAGATTAAAGAGGTCGAAAAAAGAATTAAAAAGAAACAGAAACCTAATTTCATCTGAAATGCTTAAATGTTTATTAAAAATTAATTTTCTTTAATATCATAAACCATAACTATCTCTCCATGTCTGATGAACAGTTTTCCATCAGCGATAAAGGGGTGAGCCCAATGTGGACCGGCACCTTTAGTTATCTTAAATTGACTAACTACTTCAAAACTATCAGCATGTGGTTTAACAAGTCCAACATTACCACGCTCATTATATGCATAAAGCATATCGTCGGCCATTACTAATGCTCCTTTGGTATCCCAGTCGTCCACATATTTTATCTCTCCAGTATCCCAAACCATACAAACCCATCGTCCGCGGCGGTTATCAAACCAATTTGAACCATACAAATGACCATCATATAAAATGAGACCATGATGATGATTATCTAAGGTATGATCGATGTACTTTTCTGAAACCGATGTTCCTAAAGAATCCATTTCCAACATAACAGCATCATAATTATACCCCATTGACAAGAATATTTCATTTTCTTTATAAACAGGTGTATTGGCCCAAATCAATCCTTCGCGATCCCACTTTTCAGGATCCATATACTTATAATTCCATACTATCTCTCCATTTTCAGGATTAATAGCTAAAAGATGAATTCCAGTAGCAGCCAGAATAAACCGAAGGTCTTTATATTCGTAAATTGTTGCTGATGCATAGGACCTTGGACCGCCAAGTGATTCTGTTTGCCAGATTATTTCCCCCGTCATTTTATTGAAGGCAACAACACTTGTTTTTGAACCAGCTGGTGTACAAATTATTTTATCATCAATCAGCAGCGGTGTCTCGGAATTTCCCCATGTCCCATATTCAGTTTCAAAATTTTTATCTACATTAACAGCCCACATTTCCTTACCTGTTTCCCGATTAAAACATGCCAGCCGACCGGTACCACTTTGAACATAAATCCGGTCATCTTCAATTAAGGGAGTGCTCCGGGTATCGGGAAACGATTGATTCCATGACCTGCCATAAGCTGCCTGCCACTTCACATTTCCTGATAAATCGACGGCTGTTAAATGATCCAGTGTATCAATCATCCCCGAAATATATATCATGTCGCCTACCAATACAGGGGTTGAAAATCCTTTGCCAATGTTTTCAACTTCAAGAATCAATTCAGGACCATTTTGCGGCCATTCCTTGAGTAATCCCGTTTCAGTAAAATGACCATCACGTTCGGGACCCCGCCATTGAACAAGCTGTGCATGTGATGAAAAGATAAACAAAAAAAAGAAAAAAACTGTTACTGTAGTTTTCATAGATAAGCAATTAATTATTTAGTTGCTATTTAATTTTATAAGCTATCAAAGCATCACCATGACGAAGGTAAAGCCTCCCGTTATCTATAACCGGATGTGACCAATGTTGTGCAGTTCCGAGTTCCACCTTTGTACGGCTTTTAATATCGAAACTATCAGGAGTTGCTTTCACTAAAGCCAGTTCACCGCGTTCGCTGTAGCAGTAAAGCATACCATCAGCAGCAATTACTACCCCTTTTGCCAAATCGGTTGATGCATATTTTTCCTCACCTGTTTTCCAGTCAACACAACGCCACTCTCTTCCTTTGTCACCCGAACCGTAAAGAAAACCATCCATAACAACCATTCCACCAATACGGCTATCGAGTTCTTCATTAAACCAGACTTTTTCAACGCTGCTGCCATCTTCACTCAAGTTGAGTTTAACACCACCCTGACCGTAACCACTGAAACAAAATAATCCGCCATCATTATATATCGGAGTATTTGCATGTACCTTGTATCTGTTGGTTTGAGGATAGGACCACAGCATATTACCTTTTTCAGCATCAAATCCAATAATATGGTCGCCAGTATGAGTAACGAGTAATTTTCGGGCAGGTAATTCAACCAATAGCGGTGTACAATATGCCGATTGATCCCCTTTTCCGGGAGATGACCAAATCAGATTCCCGTTATAACGGTTTAATGCAACCACATTATTTTTCTTGCCTCCGGGCGTAAGATATACCACATCACCATCGATCAGTACAGTTTCCGTAACACCCCAGGTAATATTTTTCCCGTCAAAATCGCTAAAGGCATCCTTTCTCCATTTAACGGCACCGGTTTTTGCATCCATGCATGTTAACACACCATTTCCCGAATAAATATAAAGCAAATCGCCAGAAATAACCGGAGAAGAACGGGCTCCCGGGTAGCTTTCAGTAAATTCCTCACCGTAAGGAACTTTCCATTGCAGCTTTCCGTTGAAATCGAGTGCAAAAATATACCCTGTTCTCTCAACCATTCCTGAAAGGTAGATCAGGTTATTGGCAACTGCAGGAGAGGAATGTCCCTCACCGAGTCCTTCGAAATGCCAGATAATTTCCGGACCGTCTGCAGGCCATTCCTTGAGTAAACCGGTTTCCGGATAGACACCATCTCCATTTAAACCACGCCATCCCGAAGCATTTTGTGACGAAACTGATAAACCAAAAAATATAAAGAACAGAACCAGACTACTTATTTTTCTTTTCATCGACAATTTTTCTTAAATTAAGTTGCTAAAAATAAAACCAATAAGTGATATTTACAATTACAGCAGGTAATTTATCGTTTGTCTAAATAGTAATTTTTCTTTACACTTTATTTGGAGTTTATTAACAACCCCCACTTTTATTTAAAAGTCTCATCAAGATTATCAATTATTCTACCTTCATTGCTTTAGAAAAGGTGAAAGATCAAACTTTTAAAGCCAGCTTTATACTTTGGAAAACCGGCAATCTCATTTATGGAAACTGTATTTCAAGCAGCATAAATCAGGGATAAAAGAATTATCTGTCCAATGAAGCAACAATGAACCAAATGCAAAGATGGCATTGAATTTATTTTACCCGGAGCAACGCACTAATTATTCTTGCACTCAAAAGAGAGAAAGTGAACGATTCAGAATTAAAGAAACAATAAGTACATTTCTTAATCGGCAACAGATTTAGACTGTCTTTTACGATCGTGCTCGTTCAGGAGTATTTTGCGGATACGCATATTTTTAGGTGTAACTTCAAGATATTCATCGTTCCGGATATATTCCATTGCTTCTTCCAAAGAGAATTTTACAGCCGGAGCAATATTAACTTTATCGTCAGAACCAGAGGCTCTCATATTGGTAAGTTTTTTTGTTCTGGTTATGTTAATGGTTATATCATCCTGCCGGGTGTTTTCACCAATGACCTGACCAGTATAAACATCTTCTCCAGGGTCGACAAAGAACCGTCCCCTATCCTGCATTTTGTCGATGGAATAAGCAATAGAGGTTCCCGCTTCGAGTGAAATCAATGCACCGTTCCGGTGAACACCCAGACTACCTTTCCAGACTTCGTATCCCTTAAAGCGGTGTGCCATTATAGCCTCACCTTCGGTTGCTGTAAGCATCTGATTGCGAAGTCCGATAATTCCCCTTGCTGGAATGCTAAATTCCAGATGCGCCCGTTCGTTTTGTACTTCAATGTTGATAATTTCCCCCTTACGCTGGGTAACCAGTTCGATAACCTTACCTGAAAATTCTTCTGGCACCTGTACAGTAAGGAATTCAATGGGTTCATGTTTAATGCCGTCAATTTCCCTGATAATTACCTTAGGCTGCCCCAGCTGCATTTCATATCCTTCGCGGCGCATAGTTTCCACAAGAATTGACAGGTGCAGGATTCCGCGTCCAAAAACCATAAATGAATCGGCTGAAGCGGTATCCTCAACCCGAAGGGCTAGGTTTTTTTCCGTCTCTTTATAGAGCCTTTCGCGTAATTGGCGAGAGGTAACATATTTCCCGTCTTTTCCAAAAAACGGTGAGTTGTTTGCTACAAATAACATGCTCATGGTAGGTTCATCCACCTTAATGGGTTCCAGACCATCAGGTTCCAGTGCGTCGGCTACCGTATCACCAATATCGAACCCTTCGAGGCCAAGTACAGCACAAATTTCACCTGAAGGCACCGGCTCTTTAGTTTTTTCCTTACCAAGGCCTTCAAAAAGATATACTTCTTTGGTAAAAGATTTAACAATGCTGCCATCGCGTTTTACCAAGGCTACCGATGTTCCCGGAATTAACTGTCCGCGGGTCACTTTCCCAACCGCAATACGTCCGGTATACGATGAATAATCGAGTGAGGTTATACGCATCTGCAGGGTACCTTCCTTATGAGTTGATGCCGGAATATGGTCAAGTATAACATCCAGCAGGTAGCTCACATCAGTAGTCTCTTCTCTCCAGTCCGGGCCCATCCAGCCGGCTTTAGCAGAACCATAAACGGTAGGAAAGTCGAGTTGCTCTTCAGTAGCGTCCAGACTATACATCAAATCGAAAACCTTCTCGTGGGCAATATCTGGAGTACAGTTTGGTTTATCCACTTTATTCACCACTACAATAGGTCTTAGTCCGAGATCAATTGCTTTTTGTAATACAAACCGTGTCTGGGGCATTGGCCCTTCAAAGGCGTCCACAATGAGCAGCACTCCATCGGCCATGTTTAGCACCCGCTCCACTTCTCCGCCAAAATCGGAGTGACCGGGAGTATCGATGATATTTATTTTGGTATCCTTGTAACGGATAGAGACATTCTTTGATAAAATAGTAATTCCACGTTCCCGTTCCAGCTCATTACTGTCGAGAATGAGATCGCCCATATCCTGGTTTTCGCGAAAAAGTTTTACCTGATGAAGCATACGATCCACCAGGGTGGTTTTACCATGGTCGACGTGTGCAATTATAGCTATATTCCTGATTTCATTCATTGTTTTCAATTGTTTTCTTAAAATGCTTATGTTTTCTTCTTTTTGTTTCCTGTCATTCATCAAATTAATAACAGGTATAAAAAAAATGGCGTGCAAAGGTAAAAAAGAAATCTTTAGTCGAAAGAGGCAACTTTATAAAATACAGGCTGAAGGAAAATAATTTATTATTGAATAACTTTCTAATTCAGTTTTAATTACTGAAGAAATTGGCAGAAACCTCCAAATTGAGAATTAATCAAAAAATATTATAAAAATCACTTCCCTATTTTGAAAATAGCATTAATTAATATTTTTATTAATTTAGGCAGCAAAACGGTTTAAACATAAACTTACTAGGCAGACTTATATGAATAAATCAAAATCAGCAATTCACACAAAAAAAACAAATTCTAAGAATAAGAAATTAACTACAACTGCTGAATCAGTAAATGAAAACTTTTTTCAGACCATGTTTGAATCGCATCAGGCAGTAATGCTGCTTATTGATCCGGATACCGGAACAATAATTGATGCCAATAGTGCTGCAGTAAAGTTTTACAAGTACTCCAAACAAGAACTGAAAAGATTAAAGATACAAGACATCAACCAACTGGCCCCTGAAGAGGTTAGGACTGAATGGACGAAAGCACTCAAAGATGAACGGAATTATTTTGTCTTTCCACATAAACTTGCAGATGGACAGATCCGCCAGGTTGAAGTTTATTCTTCTTCTTTTATTTTTAGGAATAAACCCATGTTGTATTCCATCATTCACGACATAACAGAGAAAAGAATTGCAGAAGAAGCATTACGAAGAAGTGAAGAAAAGTTTGAAATTGCTTTTAAATCAAATCCAAATGCACTCATATTATCGGCAGTGGAAACCGGTGAAATCTATGAAATAAATGATACTTTTTGCACCCTAACCGGACTGAGTAAGGATGAGGTACTTGGTAATAGTTCATTGAATATCGATATCTATGTTAAGCCTGACGACCGGAAAAAGGTAATGAATCTGTTAAAAAGCAAGGGTAGTATTAAAAATTATGAATTAACAATAAAACACAGGTCAGGAAAACTTCACTGTGTTTTACTTTCCTCAGAATACCTGGAAACAAGTTTGGGAGAAACCATGATTACAACGCTTCAAGATATAACTGGAAGAAAAAAACTGGAAGAACAGCAAAAGAAAGAACACGATCTTCTTCAGATCATCTTTGATACAGTACCTGCCATGATTTCGGTATTTGACCCTGAAATTAAGGAAGTCCAGCTTAACAGGGAAGTGGAACGGATTACGGGTTGGACAACCCGCGATACAAAAAGCAAAAATATCATGGAACTGGCTTATCCTGATCCCAGGTACCGGCATGAAGTAGCTGAATACATGCAATCACTGGCACCTGGTTTTAAAGACATCACTATGACTCGTAAGGACAGTACTACCGTAGATACATTATGGGCCAATGTTGCTGCCAGCGATGGACGCCGGATAGGTGTCGGCATCGACATCAGTGAACGTAAAAGAGCTCAAAAAGAATTGTTAAAGAGCCAGAATATAATTTCAACAGCACTGGCCAGTATGACCGATGCTGTATATATTTCTGATGTAAATGGAAAACTGATTAAATATAATGATGCATTTTTTTCATTTTACCGGGTTAATCCCGGTACGATATTTTCAAAAGACATCAGTAAATATTTATCTTTTTTTGAATTTTATCCTCCCAGTGGCAAACTTGCTACTGTGGAAGATCTCCCAATCGCACGTGCTTTGCGGGGTGAAAAGGTAACGAAAGCGGAATATACCATTTTTCGAAAGGATACAGGTGACACCTGGGTGGGAAGCTTTAGCTTTGCCCCTATTTTTGATCATGAAAAAAAAATTTCCGGGTCGGTGGTTGTCGCCCGTGACATTACCGACACAAAACAGGCAGAGCAAGAAAAGGAAAGGCTAATAAAACAACTGGCAAGAGAAAAAGATGCACTTGCCGAATCGGAGCAAAGATACCGGATAATGGGAGATGCTGTCGATTATGGAGTTTGGGCTGCCGATGCTGAAGGAAAAGTTACCTACCTGAGTGAATCTTTTTGCAATCTGGTTGACAAATCGTTTGAGGATTTAATGGAACATGGGTGGCATGAACATCTGGTTATTGAACAGTCACAGCAAATAATAGATCTGTGGATGCATTCTGTAAAGACAGGTGATCCTTATGAACATGAGCATGAGATTATTGGAAAAGATGGCGAGAAAAAATATATACTTGCACGGGCAAAACCAATAAGAAATAAGTATGGAGAAATAATTTCATGGGCAGGTATTCATCTTGATATTACCGAGCGAAAAAAAGCGAATGAATTGCTGGCAGAGCAAAACCGTGAACTTATTCGTATAAATGAGGTCCTTGAAGATTTTGTCCATATTGCTGCACATGACCTTCGTTCACCTATTGGCAATTTGCTTTCCATAAATGAGCTTATTGCCAATCAAACCGATGCAGACAAAAGAATGGAACTTTTCGGTATGTTAAAACCGGTAACGAAAAGACTGCAGCTTACGGTTGACGGACTTCTTGAAATGGTATCCCTTCAGATGGAAGAGCATGTTAATGCAGAAAATGTTTTTTTTACGGAAGTTTGGAAAGAAGCAAGTGAAGTTTTGGCACCTGAAATTTCCGGATACGATGGTGACCTTAAAGTAGATTTTTCGGAAACTTCCGAAATTACCTATGCAAAAATCCATCTTATAAGCATCTTAAAAAACCTGGTATCAAATGCTATCAAATATTCCGCAAATGATAAAAACCAGTTTGTGGAAATTACAACTCAACGAACAGATGAGTATGTACTCTTAAGAATTAGCGACAATGGAATAGGAATTGATTTAAAAAAAGCGGGAGGAAATCTTTTTAAACCGTTCCAAAGGTTTACAAAAAAAGCTGAAGGAACTGGCTTGGGCCTTTACATTATTAAAAGCATAGTAGAAAAAAACGGAGGTTATATTCAGGTTGAAAGCCAACCGAATATTGGAACTACATTTTTCTGCTATCTCAAAGAATACCCGGTGGAATAAAACTCCCGAAAAAAAAGAAAGCCATTTCCAGAGGTAACCGGAAATGGCTTTTCTATAACAGGATTAATACCTGTTACAATTCAAATTTATACGAGCCTACATCGCTCAATTCCGATACCCTGATGTGTTCAGCATGAGCCTTTACCTGAGCCTTTGCAAAGGTTAAGTAGTTTTTGGCAGAGCGAAGGAACAATTCATTACGGTTGCTGTCGAGTAGCAATAAATAGCTCATAATAATATGGCCGGCCATTTCCACAAGGCGGCGGGCATGAAAATCGACAAATTCCGTATCATCAGCTGCAGTTACTTTTTTAACTGCCTGCTCATACTCATCACTAAGGATTATAAGAGAACGTTTCATATATTCCAGTTTCGGAGAAACGCGTTCAGCTTCATATTCTCTAATCCGGGAAAGAAATGCACCGGTTGTAATTCCTCGTATTGCAGCAACAACCTGCAGTTGGGTAGTTCCTTCGTATATTGATGTGATTCTGGCATCACGATAAATTCTTTCAACAGGATAATCTTTCATGAATCCAGATCCTCCATGAATCTGAACAGCATCATAGGCCAGCTGATTGCTGTACTCACTTGCCATTCCTTTGACCAATGGAGTAAAAATATCAGCAAGCTTCTGATACCGCTTCATTTCAGCCTTTTCCTCACTTGTAAGTTCCCTTTCTTCAGAAATATGCTGATATGTTTTGTAAATATCTACAAATCGGGCAGTTTCATATAGCAAAGTTCTTGATGCATCGAGTTTTGCCTTCATCATCGACAACATTTCATATACAGCTGGAAACCTTATAATGGCTTTACCAAACTGCATCCGCTCTTTGGCATATTCAAGCGCCTCACGATAAGCGGCCTCACATAAGCCCACTGATTGCGCAGCAATTCCCAGCCTTGCACCATTCATTAGCGACATAACATATTTAATCAGGCCAAATTTGCGGGAACCCACCAATTCTGCCGGAGCATTTTTAAAAACCAGTTCGCAGGTAGGCGAGCCAATGATACCCATCTTGTGCTCGATACGTCTTACAGTTACTCCTCCATGTTGCTTGTCATAAATAAACATTGAAAGCCCGCGACCATCTTTAGTTCCAGGTTCAGAGCGTGCCAATACGAGTGATATGTCGCCGTCGCCGTTGGTGATGAAGCGTTTTACTCCATTCAACAACCAGACATTGTTCTTCTCATCCCATGTTGCTTTTAGTTGAACCGCCTGTAAATCGGAACCTGCATCAGGCTCAGTTAAATCCATGGCCATGGTATCGCCTTTGCAAACGCGTGGAAGGTATTTTTCCTTTTGTTCTTCCGAAGCGAATTCGTTAATGGTTTCGGCACAGTCCTGCAAGCCCCAGATGTTAACAAATCCGGCATCGGCCCGTGAAACGATATCGGCAGCCATAATATAGGGGACAATCGGGAAATTCAAACCGTCGTATTTATAGGGCAGCGACATACCCATCAAACCGGCCTGATTTAACGCTTTCATATTCACCTCAGTTCCGGCGGCATAGACCACGTGTCCATCTATGACCTTAGGACCTTCAGCATCGATACTTTCAGCATTGGGAGCAATGATATCGCCACAAACTTCACCCACAATCTCAAGCACACGCTCATAATTATCCATCGCATCTTCATAATCAAGCGGGGCAAACTGAAACTTATCATTAAATGTAAAATTACGTTCTTTGAGCCTTACAATCTTTTCCATTAACGGATGATTCAAATGGAATTTCAATTCGCTGTTATCGGTATAAAAATTTGCCATTATACTGGGTATTTATTTCTGAATTATTTTGTGTTCTTTTTATAGTATTGAATCATTTTCGGAATAATTTCAGCGATATCTCCTGTAATCACATAATCGGCAACTGAATTGATCGGTGCTTCTGGATCGGTATTGATAGCAATAATCTGTGCTGATTGTTCCATTCCTGCGCGGTGCTGAATCTGTCCTGAAATTCCACAGGCAATATAAAGTTTAGGCCTTACAGTTAAACCAGTCTGTCCGATTTGCCTGTTATGCTCGGCATACCCGGCATCAACAGCAGCACGTGAAGCTCCCACTTCGCCCCCGAGCACTTCAGCCAGCTGGTGAAGCAATTTAAAATTCTCTTTGGAACCAACCCCGTAACCTCCCGAAACAATGATAGGAGAACCTTTGATGTTCAGTTTACTTTTCTCAACGTGTCGTTCTATAATTTCAATTACAAAATCGGAATCACTGACGCATTTAGTTACATCAAGGTTAACTATTTTTCCCTTGTATTTGGGATCGAGAATATTTTTTTTCATCACCCCTTCGCGTACAGTCGCCATTTGTGGCCTGCAATCGGGGTTGATAATAGTTGCAATAATATTTCCACCAAAAGCAGGGCGAATCTGGTACAACAGGTTTTCGTAATCTTTACCGGCTTTTTTATCAGAATGGTTTCCGATTTCAAGGCTTGTACAGTCAGCTGTTAAACCACTGTGCAAAGCTGAGGATACCCTTGGGCCAAGATCGCGGCCAATGGAGGTTGCTCCCATCAGGGCTATCTGAGGTTGTTCCTCCTTAAACAGTTTAACAACGATATTAGTGTGAGGCAAAGTCTGATAGGGATATAATCTTTTTTCATCGGCCAAATACAAGACATCCACCCCGTATGGAATTATCTGTTTTGCAACGCCATCAAGCTTATAACCCAAAGCAACTGCTTCAAGCTTACAATTCAGTTCATTTGCCAGGGTTCTTCCTTTAGTTAGCAATTCCTGACTTACTTCAGCCACCTGGCCATCCTCAATTTCACAATAAACAAATACGTTATTCATATTCTTTTTCTTTCTAAAATACTACTAACCAATGGTATGGCTTTCTATAAGTTCAATCATCATACTTTCAATATCTGCATCGGAAGCTGAAATAACCTTTGAATCTTTCGCCTGAAGTACCACATTCTCAATGGTTTTAACTTTCGTAGGTGAGCCTGTCAGTCCGAGCTGTGAAGCATCGGTTTCAATATCATTTACTGTCCATTCAGGAATATTTAAATCAGGTCTGTTATTGTATAACTGTGTATAATCTTCATTCTCTTTTTGAAGTTCAGTAACAGTTTTTGCCCGTTTATATTTCATAATTAATTTTGCATTCCGAACCCTGCATTCCGGAGCAGTCCCGTTTACTGAAATTACCAGCGGCAATTTACATTTCACAGTTTCCACACCACGGTCAAGCCGGCGTTTTACAACAATGGTGTCATTTTTTAATTCCATTACTTCTTCCACATAAGTGACCTGAAGCATATTCAGTTTCTCAGCAACCTGAGGGCCTACCTGTGCAGTATCGCCATCAATAGCCTGACGTCCGGCAACAATAAGATCAACTTCACCCATTTTCTTAAGTGCCTGACCAAGGGCATATGATGTGGCCAGTGTATCAGAACCTGCAAAAGCCCTGTCGGTAAGCAGCACACCTCCGTCGCCTCCCCTAAACAACCCTTCGCGAATAATTTCAGCTGCACGTGCAGGCCCCATTGTCAAGATTTTTACAGTAGTTCCAGGAAACTGATCCTTAATACGCAATGCCTGTTCGAGTGCATTTAAATCTTCAGGATTGAAAATGGCTGGTAATACAGCCCGGTTAACAGTCCCATCGGCTTTCATTGCATCTTTGCCAACATTCCTGGTATCGGGAACCTGTTTGGCCAAAACAATAATTTTGTAAGCTTTCATATAATCAAAATTGTAAGTTTTTCAATGGTATAATATGAAATTCGCATGAGGATTATTAATAACTCCCGGTTGGTGTGTATTACTACTCATGCTCATTCATGTTGTTATTTTAATTACATCTTTAGTTTTCATTAATACTCCCTGTAAAACTTATCAACTAAATTTTAATGGATAAAAAAAATAAATTACAAGTTCGTTTCATTCTTAAAGATTGATACTCTTTCTATTTCTCCTGGTCTCACTTTCTTTTAAAAAGGAGCATATTTACTTCTGTTTTTAGAAGAAAGGCATCAAATATAGATATTGAACCGAAAGAAATCAAAAATTAAAAATACCATGCAAGCTAAAAATGCAGGCCAAATAGTCCATTATAATTTTACTCAGCTCCGATTACAGATAAAAAAAAGCAGCCTCAACCCTCTAATATTACAAACATTAAAACAATTAAACAGAGAATTCTAAAGGGTTCAAAAAATAAACATTAACACCTGTTTATTTAGAATTGGTATAATTAAAACTTTCCAAAGAATTATATCAAAAATGAAAAAAAATGATTCAGTTAATAAGATTGCGATATAAGTTCACAAGATTTTTATATATCGAAATTGCATCTAACAATTAACTGTTTGCGCGCATCTTTTATTAACCAGGCACAACGGAGAAGAAAATCAATTCATTATTCAGCCTGCAGGAATTCCCTCCCGACAATTCCCGGTAAGAATAGCGGGCATTAATTCAATTTTATTACGATTGTAATTTTTGATATCACCAATTCGGGGAATTCAGATGCTGGTCATAAGAATAATATGAATAATAGTAGTATGTTTAACTTTTCAAAATAATCCTGAATGAAAAATCAATAAATTTTAGTAATAATGACTAAACAAAAGTAACACGAATACTATAAAAACTGATTCAAAAATTTAAAAAAGAAGGTGCCTTAAGCAGGCATCTCCTTTTAAAACATAAACGAATATTTTTAGTTGGAATTTAATTCTATCTGTCCGGTAGTTTTGCTATCCAATACTTCATATGAATTAGCAAAATCCATTATTTTCCTAATTGACCCGGCAGATGGGGAGATTCCCGATTTTTCATCGGAGAGTGCTAAAAAATTTCGGAGATTATCTTTAAACCCATTAGTTTTCTGACCAGAAAATTTTTTAACAATAAATACTAATGTAGACAATTTTTTCATAGGCGCTCTTTAATTTAAAATTAATACTGCTTAAAGAACGTCCTGTGCAACCCCTTATTGTGTTAATGAAAGTTAAAGACGCGTTAAAATAAGGTTCTTCTGTCTAATAAGTTTTCTAAGATTAATCAAAGCATACCGCATTCTTCCCAGTGCAGTATTGATACTAACTCCTGTTTGATCAGCAATTTCCTTAAAACTCATATCCATGTAATGGCGCATATAGATTACCTGCTGTTGATCATCGGGAAGTTCCTTTATCAGTTCTTTCACTTCATTCAAAATTTGGTTATTCACCATTTGGTCTTCAATGGTTTCTTCCGAAAATTTATGTGAATTGAAAACATCAACTTCCATGCTGTCATTGGAAATAGTTCCCTGGAGTTTTTCCTTTCTAAAATGATCAATAATCAGATTATGCGAAATCCTTAAAACCCAGGATACGAATTTGCCATTCTCTACATATTTTCCCCGCTTCAGCGAACGTATTACTTTAATGAAAGTCTCCTGGAAAATATCCTCCGCCAATTCCTGATTTTTTACAATCAGCAAAATATAGGAATACACTCTGTTTTTATGACGATGAATAAGTATCTCAAGGGAATTTTGATCGCCTTCGATAAATTGTTGAACGAGTTCATTATCGTTCAGTTCATTTATTTTGAACATTACCTTCTATTTAATTGTAAACAAAAAGTAAAATTTTTCCGATAGGCGTCTTATTTTAGATGATGTAAATCTTAGTGAAACTATTTATTAATTTTGTGCGGGTAAAAATGAAACTTTTTACTGAAATAAACAAGCATTTTAAATAAATTATACGTATTCCATCATTACATGTCCCTGGAAAAAGCAAATAAAGCAATAGAGATACAGCGTGCAAGAGTCCATAATCTTAAAAATATAAGTCTCCGTATTCCCCTTAATCAATTTATTGTTGTGACCGGAGTTTCCGGTTCAGGGAAATCATCACTGGCTTTCGATACACTTTTTGCCGAAGGACAGCGCAGATATGTTGAAAGTTTATCATCTTACGCACGGCAGTTCCTGGGCCGTATCAATAAGCCTGAGGTGGATTACATTAAGGGCATTCCACCAGCGATAGCAATCGAGCAGAAGGTAAATACCCGTAACCCTCGTTCCACCGTTGGAACCTCCACTGAGATCTACGATTATCTGAAGCTTTTGTACGCCCGGATTGGCAGAACGATTTCACCTGTATCGGGAAAAGAAGTATCACGTCATTCAGTGTCAGATGTGGTTGATTCCATACTATCCTTTCCTGAAAGCACAAGGGTCATGATTCTTACTCCATTAAAACAGAATAAGGGGCGGACATTATCTCAGGAAGCTGAATTGCTCATGCAAAAAGGATTTTCACGGCTTGAGAAGGATGAAGAAATAGTGAGAATTGACGAAATGCTTGCAGACTCTGATAAAGTTTTCTGCAATGGAAACTGCAATATTGTTATTGACCGTGTTGTGGTTCAACGTGATGAAGATACTCAAAGCAGGATGGCCGATTCGATACAAACAGCATTTTTTGAAGGACATGGAGAATGCATTGTTAAACTTTTTGAGGCAGATAAAAAAATAGAAAAAAGTTTTTCCAATCAGTTCGAAGCCGATGGAATTTTATTTGAGGAGCCCACGGTGCACATGTTCAGTTTTAATAATCCGGTAGGTGCCTGCCCTACTTGTGAAGGTTATGGAAAAGTAATCGGAATTGACGAGGACCTGGTGATACCAAATAAATCGCTTTCCATATACCAGGAAGCTGTTGCCTGCTGGCGAGGGGAGAAAATGAGCGAGTGGAAGAACAGCCTCATCTATTCTGCTGAAAAATTTAATTTTCCTATACACAAGCCCTATTATGAGCTTACTGAAGATCAGAAAGCTTTGTTGTGGACCGGCAACAGATACTTTGAAGGATTGAACCACTTTTTCAAGATGCTGGAAGAAAACAGCTATAAAATTCAATACCGTGTAATGTTATCACGTTACCGTGGCAAAACCACATGCCCGGAATGTAAAGGAACCCGGTTAAAGAAAGAGGCAGAATATGTAAAAGTGACCGGAAAATCACTTCAGGAGCTTGTATTAATGCCTGTCTCGGAACTAAAAACATTTTTTGAAAAAACTCAATTTGAAAAGCACGATTTTGAAATTGCCAACCGTATTCTGACTGAAATTAAAAACCGTTTGGTCTTTCTGTGTGATGTAGGGCTGGGATATCTTACTTTGAACAGACTATCTTCCACCTTATCAGGAGGAGAATCACAGCGTATTAACCTGGCAACTTCATTGGGAAGTAGCCTGGTCGGATCACTCTACATTCTTGATGAACCGAGCATCGGCCTTCATTCGCGTGACACCCGGCGTTTAATTCATGTGCTAAGAAAACTGCAACAAACAGGTAATACCGTATTTGTAGTAGAACATGACGAAGAAATTATCCGTGCCGCCGATCAGGTTATTGATATCGGCCCTTTGGCCGGCCAGCACGGTGGTGAAATTGTATTCCAGGGGACGCATGAAGAATTAAAACAAAAACCTGAAAGCCTGACAACAAAATACCTGACAGGAGTTGAAAAAATTGAGGTCCCAAAACAACGCCGTAAATGGAGCAATTCAATTGAGATAACCGGTGCACGTGAAAACAATCTGAAAAATCTGTCAGTTAAATTTCCACTCAACACCCTGACCGTAGTTACAGGAGTAAGCGGTTCAGGAAAATCTTCCCTGGTATCGAAAATACTTTTCCCAGCCCTGACCAAACTGCTAGGTGGATATGGTGAGCGTACCGGTCACCATGATTCTATACGAGGAGATTGCAACATGATTTCTGCGATTGAATTTATCAACCAAAATCCCATTGGAAAATCTTCCCGCTCAAACCCTGTGACCTACCTTAAAGCTTATGATGAAATACGAAAACTTTTTGCCGACCAGCAGTCTTCCAAAATAAAAGGGCTGAAACCTTCTCATTTTTCATTTAATGTAGATGGCGGACGCTGTGATGAATGTCAGGGAGAAGGGACTATTAAAGTGGAAATGCAGTTCCTTGCCGATGTTTACCTGGTATGTGAAAGCTGCGGAGGAAAACGTTTTAAGGAAGATATCCTGGATGTAGAGTACAAGGAGAAGAACATTGATGATATCCTGAATCTGACTGTCAACCAGGCATTAGATTTTTTTTCTCCTGGCAAATCATCAACTGAAAAAAAAATAAAAAAACGATTGCAACCTTTACAGGATGTTGGTTTGGGTTATATTAAACTGGGGCAATCATCGAGCACCCTTTCCGGAGGGGAAAGCCAGCGGGTAAAACTGGCATCTTTTCTCGCACTGGAAAAAGATTCTCCCACTTTATTCATTTTTGATGAACCAACCACAGGTCTTCATTTCCATGACATCCGAAAGCTGCTCGATTCTTTCAATGCTCTCATATCAAGAGGACATTCGATCATAATCATAGAGCACAACCTTGACGTTATTAAATCGGCCGACTGGATAATAGATCTTGGACCGGATGGTGGCGACGGGGGGGGCTACCTGGTTTTTGCCGGTTTACCTGAGGAACTTATTCAAAAAAAAGACTCCCATACCGGACAGGCTTTGAAAGAAAAGTTGTAAATTCTTGTCTAAATTATAATCAGCAATTAACCTGATATGTATAATAAATTAATCAGCAACATTAAGCCACTAGGTTTTACCTGGGAAACCAGCGATCCTTTTTTATTCTGCGTTCATCATCTCGATAACTATCCGGCAGGAAACGACCAATTGGGTCCTGCGGCCTCTCTAAAGGGAAGAAACCTTGGACAGGATTTTACAAAAAAAGACGGATGGCGTATGTATCATGGTGATGTTGTCCCCGGATTCCCGGCTCACCCCCACCGGGGATTTGAAACTGTTACGATTGTTTTAAATGGTTTTGTTGACCATTCCGATTCACATGGGGCTTCAGGCAGATATGGAAACGGGGATGTGCAATGGATGACAGCCGGAGCAGGGCTACAACATTCTGAAATGTTCCCGCTCCTAAGAAAGGATGAAGAAAACCCGCTGGAATTGTTTCAAATATGGCTCAACCTGCCAAAGAATAAAAAATTTGCAACCCCTTTTTACATCATGCTCTGGGATGAGAATATTCCAGTATTAACCCTTTCTGATGACAACAACAGAAAAACTGAGATTACTTTGATTGCCGGTGAACTGGAAAACACCAAAGCACCTGCCCCCGCTCCTGACTCCTGGGCTGCCGACCCAAATAACGAAGTTGGTATCTGGATTATTAAAATGGAACCACATGCACAATGGATTATCCCACCCGCTTCACTGGAAATCAACAGGGCGCTTTATTTCTACAGAGGAAATGAAATAACTATTGCAGGGATTAATGTAAAACCATATCATTCGCTCGATCTGCTTGCTGAAGAATCCATAATTCTGAAAAACAGCAGTCAGCCTGCTTATCTTTTGTTGCTTCAGGGAAAACCAATCAATGAGCCGATTGTGCAACATGGCCCTTTTGTTATGAATACTGCTGAAGAAATCCATCAGGCCTTTTCCGATTACCGTAAAACAGCTTTCGGTGGCTGGCCATGGAACCGGCACGATAACGTTCATGCTCCTGAAAAACCAAGGTTTGCCAGGTATGCCGACGGCAGGGAAATTTTACCCGGAAACATATTAACCCAGCATTAATTAAACTATTAAGACTGATCTCGACTTATGCTTATCAGGTAATCATTTTTCCACCGAAAGACAAAAATCAAAAGCTTTCGATATTAATCCTTATTATATATTACATTTTCCTTATCGATTCTGCAGTGTTAAAATCTAATGCATTTTCACTTCCTTTCTTAAATTAATCAGGGTAATTACCATTCATTCAAACACCTAAAAATTCTTGTTTAAAAGAATTAAATGTAATTCAAGAAATATTTATCAGGCAAAAAAATAGAAATAAACCGCGTTATGAAAAAAAACCGGACAGGTAATCCCATCCGGTTTAACTAAAAATCAATCATAACTACCGTCTCTGTAGAACAAATCACGTGGTGAATATTTTATTATTGCACTTACCTGAAAAATTAAGAGGGTTTAATAAAATCATAGACAAGAAACTGCATTTAATGTTCAATGCTCTGCCATTAGACAAAGAATAATGAAAATAAAAAAGCTACAAATAAATCAACCAGTTAATACATACACACCTATAAACCAAAAGATTAGTTCTATTCTAATTCATTAATCCGGATTAAATATAAATTGCACAGCAATTAAAAGCTTCTTAAAAAGGTAGACAACCAGGTTATACATTAAATAATATTTTTCAATACAGGAAACAAATATGCAAATCATAACTATACCCGATAAAGAATTTCTTCCCTGTTGTTCAGCAGTTTGCCTTTTACCCCAATTTGGTTATTTTTGCTCCTTCCTGATTCGTAAGAAACTTGTTTTCTTAGAACTTGCTAAATAGAGCTGGCAGTAATATTTAAAAAAATTCAACATGAAATGAGCATGAGTAGGAATACACACCAACCGGAGATTACTAAAATGTTCATGCGAATTCCATATTATACCATTGAAAACTTACAATTTTAATAACATGAAACTATATATCATTATTGGCCTGATATTTTTCAGTACACTCTTCACATACCCTTTCCAATTGGATGCATGTACCAATTTTCTGGTGACTAAAGGGGCTTCAGCCGATGGTTCCAC
>JBEPWX010000007.1:0-19741 GCA_041642235.1 Mariniphaga sp. | reverse complement strand
ATGTTGGTAATGATATTATTAACCTGCTCGAAAATACAGACTTCCCCGCCGAAATTGAATACCTCCCCGAAAGCGACCTGAAATTTCAGGAAGATGCTTTTGGAACGCTTGGTCTGGCTATTTTAATCGCGATTGTGCTTGTATATCTTGTAATGGTGGCACTTTACGAAAGTTACCTGCATCCGTTTGTTGTTCTGTTTTCCATTCCGCTATCGGTAATTGGGGCACTTTTGGCTTTAGCGTTGGCACAGGAAGCCATCAGCATTTTCTCCATCCTTGGGATGATTATGCTTGTTGGACTGGTGACAAAAAATGCCATTCTGGTTGTCGATTTTATCAATACAATCCGTAAGAATGGCGCAACGATGCTTTGGGCTATTGTTAGAGCCGTTAAACTGCGCATCCGTCCTATTTTAATGACTGCCATTTCAACCGTGGTTGGCATGTTGCCTATTGCTCTCTCGCAAACAGCAGGCAGCGAATGGAAAAACGGACTGGGCTGGGCGCTCATTGGTGGAATTACCAGTTCAATGCTGTTGTCGCTGGTGATTGTTCCGGTAGTTTATTTAATGGCTGAAAATGCAAAATCGAAATTCAAAAAATGGACCCGTGGAAAAAAGAGTTAGAAGAATCGTTTACCGCAGTTTGCGAAAATTAGGGGTAGAAAGAGAAAGAATTTTAACAGACGCAGACTTTTATGGCGATTTGGGATTTGACGAAACAGACCTGATCTGCCTTGTATTTTTGATTGAAAATCAAATCGGATGTTATCTGTGCGATGCGAAAACTCAGGATATTCGAACAATCCGCGATCTAATTGAAATGATTGTAATTGAACTCACAGAACAGGAACCAATAAAGCTTAAATTATAAAGGTCATAAACTCATAATAACCGAGGCAAAAGGAATTTGCACAATGCAATCAACCAAAAATACCGCTGAAACTGACTTCAACGGTATTAATGAAAATCTATTAAATTTATCAATCTATTTCAAGGTAGGTTAATTGATTTTTTAATGCGGATCATCCTCGGGGAAACCGGTTTTACGGTAACCACCTACCAACATCCTGTCGTTTGTTATTCCGGTGGCATCCTCCAGGTCTTCAAACCACACTTCAAAGTATATGCTATCGGCCATTACACCCGAAGGCAGTTCAACTGCATTTTTAATGATTTTACCGTTTTCTACAATGACTTTAATTTCGTAGTCTTTCACAATACTGGTAACTTCAGAAGGGCTGCCGAATGATAAGTTTTCAGGATTTGCAGAAATCCGCACTTTGTATTCCCAAAAATTGCCAGCATCATCCATCCAGATTTCCTGTCCGTTATCGGCCGCCGTATTGTATAAATATAAAGGTGTATAACCGGCACCAAAAGGATCTTTTCCATAAGTGGCATGGTCGTACCTAACATACCAGTTGCCATCGAGTTCAGCAGTTGAACTTTGATAAATATCCAGCTCATCATCGCATGAAGCTAAAACAATTAGAACGCTAATTGTGAATAAGTATATAAATGCTCGTTTCATATTCTAAAGTTTTAATAATTATGAATTAGGCGTTAAAACAACATGGAAATAGCGACCAAGAAAAATTGCAGTGTATTCAATTACTCCGGTTTCCGGGTCGTAAGTACCATCCTCAACAAAGGGAGATGTGGTTTGCCAGTATGGACTAAAACTATCCAGATAAGATATTGTATTGTTGGCATTAAGCCTGACAAAACCGTGAGAAAATAATTTTCCGAAAGCCGATAGCCCAGCCCCTTCGAAATAATAATTCCCCAACATCCGGTTCATATAAAAAATGCCGGGAGCAACTTTTGTAATGCTGGCCGAAAGTCCGGTAAACGGTCCGTAATATTCAGGAGTCCTGTCCACATCAGAAATGTAATCACCCGAAATATCAGTTGTAATATCCGGGTCGCCAACAACAACGCCAAGCGAAGCTGAAGCAGAATATCCATCGCTGTTTACAGCAGAATAATTGATAACATAATAACCGGGAGTGTTACTATCCACCGTTCCGGTTATTTCTGTTTTGTCTTTTACATCTGTATCTCCTTCTTTTGCTTCGAAGTTTGATGTAACATCGTAAGATTCTCCTTTTGAGAGTACTATTTTTTGATTTCCAAGCTGGTCAGCACCTTCTGCCAAATCAAAATCAAAAGTAACATAGTATGTTATTTTTGAGGTTGACCACCCCTCCGACTCCTTTTCGCACCCCGAAGTAATGCCAAGAAGTAATATAATTGTGATAAATAAATAAATTGATTTCATAATTTACTTCATTAAAAGTTTAAAACTATTTACCTGCTTTTTGATTCCACCAAACTTTCTCACCCATGCTTGTTTTTTGCGACGGGTTGGTAGTATTTCTGGTAACTACAGAATTTGGATAAATAGGAGAGGCAGGCAGGTTTCCACTCAGTTTCCCCTGGCCGGCAACAGATACAATAAATTCACCAACAGGGTAATCCAGATTTATTTCAGTTCTGTCGGCCGGTGTTTTAATAAGAATTGGACTTACCGAAGGATACTTTGTACGATTTCGTTCAAAGAAAGCCTCGATGTGTTGCAGCTTGCAATACGCCACCCATTTTTGCATGGCAATTGCCTTTATGTTTTCCTCAATAGTTCCGTTTGGCCATTCGGCATATTCACCGGGGCCGGTTATTGAACCACCAACTCCCCAAAAATTAAGAGACGCCCGCACTCCTGCATCGTAAAATTGTTTTGCTTTCGCGTTGTCGTTTGCACGGGCATAAATTTCAGCAAGATAGAAGTTGACTTCCCATGTTGATATTAATGGGATGGATGAGTTCGCATCAAAATCTACCAGGCTATAATCTTCCTCGTCATCGTTGGTTCCATCACCGTCAGTATCTCCGGTATATCCGAAATCGCCCTGAAAAGAACCCAGATAAAGGCCGTCGGATGTTGGCAGGTATAATTTTCCAATTCGAGGGTCGTTATTTACGGCCAGGTATTGCGTCAATGTCCGGCTGGCAATAATATTGTCAAAATATCCGGCACTAATAAATTCAACCATCAGGTGCCGTTTCCCATCTTTTGCTTCCCAAACACTGCCCGAAATCATGGCACTTTCAGTAATAAAACCGCCGTCGTTTGCCAATGCAAGTGCATCATTGTTGCTATATTTTGAAGTTTCAGATAAACGTATCATCAACTTCAATTTCAGTGATTTTGCAAAAGCTTTCCATTTCGACATATCACCGTTATAAATGAAATCGTATTTGGCAGTCATTTCGGCATTGCCAAAATCCATTGCCAACAGGGCATCAATTCTTGTTGTTAAATCGGCGTAAATTGATTCCTGCGAGTCAAATTTTGGAGAGAAAGTTCCTTCTTCGCCCTGAAGCGCTTCGAAATAGGGAACATCTCCCCACAGGTCGGTAATTACCTGCCAGGTAAAAATTGAAAGAGCTTCGGCAATCAGGTAGGTTCCGCTTCCTTCTTCTGAATTTTCTTTAATTGCTTTTAAGTCATTCAAAGCAAAGGGAACCAAGTTGGTGTAGGTGTATTCAAAATCATCTTCCTGGTACTCATCAATAAATTTAAACTGAGATGAAGTGTGGTCCTGTGTCCAGTATTGCGACCAGAAAGCACCATGAAATCCCATTTCCCAGCCCATTAAAGCATTACCAATTGCCATTTGCGCAACAGGCATTACATTTTCAGGACTGCTTAATTCACTTAAATTGTTTGGATCCCTGTTCACATCCAGCCAATCTTCACATCCGGCCAACACTGTTGTTAGCAAGGAAATTAGTGTGATATATATTATTTTTTTACAGTTCATAATTTTCAATTTTATGATTATTAAAATGTAAGTGATAAGCCGAAAGTGTAATTCTGGTTGGTAGGGTTACCACCAAATTCACCAAACTTGGCGCCGATATCATTTCCAAAAGTTGTTGTTTCAGGGTCGATATAGACATTTTCGGCAGGTGTCCATAATAAGATGTTTCCGGCAACCAGTGAAGCACGAATATTAGTAACTCCAATTTTTCGGGCCATTCCCCGTGGTAAATCATAAGTTAATTTCACTTCCCGTAGCTTCAGGTAAGAGCGATCAATGAAAAAAGCATCAGTCTGATCAAATGCTCCGGCTGAGTAAAATTCATGTAATTCAGCGGTATTCACCGGGTTGGTATTTTCAACATATTCACCATCAACCAAAATGACCGAGTTGGGAATAATAAAAGGATTTCTGTCGTTATAAACTGTTTCAGGACCACTACCAGTCCACCCCATATAATCTTTTTGATAGGAATAAATGTAACCTCCGTATCGTAAGTCCAAAGTTCCGCTAATTGAAAGTGTTTTATACCGGAAAGTATTGGTTAAACCCGCCCTGAAGTCTTCGTTCACACTTTTATCTTCTAAAACAACCTCATCAGGCGTTGCAACAGGTAACCCATTACCGTCAACAACAATACACTCTTTACCATTAACATTCACTTTTTGTGTAACGAAAGTTTTAAAAACCCCCATTTCCAGTCCTTCAGCCGCAACAATTCCTGCTCCACCATAACCATCAAGTAAAACTTCACCTTCTGCTAATTTTTCAACTTTATTGTCAATCTGAGTGTAGTTGGCACTAATTGTCCATTCGAAATTTTTGGTTCTGACTGGTGAGCCGAAAACCAGAAGTTCAACACCTTTGTTCCGCACATCTCCAATGTTGTTCACTATGGAAGTATATCCTGAAGATGGGTCCAATGGCTGCTTTGCAATCAAACCTTCAGTTAACTTATTAAAGTACGAAAAATCAAAACCCAATCGATTAGTAAATAAATTCATTTCCAGGCCAAATTCGTACTCTTTTGTAATTTCCGGAGATAAATCAGGGCTTCCGAGTTGGTTTGCAATCATCCATGAGTTTATTCCGTTTAACGGAAACTCCAGGTCATCAACACCGGGATATCCGGGATTATCTACATACCCTTTTTGGAATACAGGATAAATATCGTACACACTGGCATCATTACCAGTCCATCCATAAGCTGCCCTGAGTTTGGCAAAGTCAATGGCTTTTAGCTCCATTCCGTTTTTCCTTGCCAGATCGCTTAAAATGATACTTCCGGTAACCCCCGGATAGAAATAACTGTTGTTCTCCAATGGCAAAGTTGACGACCAGTCGTTGCGTGCAGTAACTGTTAAATAGAGGTAATCATCGTAACTCATTTCAACATGCCCAAATGCTCCCCAGAGCCTTCTGTTTTCTTCATACTGAGTAGCAACAGGATCGGAAGTACCATTTGAAAGGTTATAATATCCGGGAACATCAAGTGCCGAAAGTGAACCTCCAACCCGAGTATATCCGCGTTCGTTGATATTGATACCTGCAATTGCATTTGTCTGAAACTTCTCACTTATGGCTTTTGTGTAATTTAAAAAGGCATCGTGGTTTATCTCGTACCTGGTTCTTTTGTTTATGGCATAAAACCCGGGGTCCTGTGTTTGCCCGTTGTAACTGGGAGCATCAACCGGATTATCAATAATTGCAACCCATCTTTCAGTATTGGCCAGTTCAAGATCGCCACCAAAACGATAGGTTAACAGTAAATCGTTGGTAATATTCAAATCCATCTGAGTTTTACCAAAAACTTTATGTTTTTTCTGATATGAGCCATTCTCATGCAACGAGAAATATGGATTTATCCCATACGGAGTAAAATAATTTGCCAGATTAAAAAATGGGGCGTTATAATCTTTAAAATCAACGATGGAATAATCTTCTGCAATTTCCCATATACTTCTGAAAACAGAATTTCCCTGACCTGAAGGAACTGCTTTGGTTGTTTCATTCCCGTAGTTAACCGAAGAACTCAGTTTTAGTTTTCCCCACTTATGACTGCCTTTGGTTGACAGTGTTATTCGTTCGTAAGTATCAACATTGTCTGGTAAAACACCATCCGTGCTGTTGTGCGAGAATGACATGAAATAGTTTGTATTTTCGTTACCACCCGAGGCAGAAACAGAATTTTTGTAGCTGATGCCATAATCATAAAAATCTCTAATCCTTGATTCTACAAATGCATAAGGTTTTAACAACTGACTGTTGTTGACAACGTACCCCCAAAGGCGCATTTTTCCGTTGTATTTCGGCCCCCAGTTTCCGTTTTCATTTAATGCATGGTCGCCGCTCCATCCTTGTCCAAACATATCCTGACGGTCAGGAATACGGCCAACATTTTGAATAGTAAAAGAACCGTCGTAACTGATTTGCATTTTACCATTGGTATTTTTCCCGGCTTTTGTTTTAATCAGGATAACACCGTTTGCAGCCCGAGAACCATAAAGTGCTGTTGCCGCAGCACCTTTCAAAACAGTCATATTTTCAATGTCGTCCGGATTTATGGCATTTAATCCCGATCCGTAATCAACATTCCAGTTCAAAGCATTTCCTCCTGAAATTTGTTCATTTGTTATTGGAACACCATCCACTACATACAATGGTTGATTGTTTTCAAATGAAGAGAGTCCACGGATTAGCACATTTTGTGTAGCTCCCGGTCCTGGAGCAGTGGAAATATCCACCCCTGCAACCTTACCCTGAAGCGCATTCATTGGGTTTACAACCTGTGCCTCTGCAATTTCGTCGCCGCTTACCGCAGTTGAGGCATATCCCAAAGATTTTTTATCTCTGGAAATACCCAAAGCAGTAACAATAACTTCTTCAACACCGATGAGATTGGGTTCCAGCTTCACATCAATTTGAGTTCCGTCAATCGGTACTTCTTTTGTTTTTAATCCGACGAACGAAAAAACCAGCGTTTTTGCTTCAGAAGGTACATTAAGATTATAAATTCCTTCAGCATTTGTTACAGTCCCCAATGTCAGACCTTTCACGCTGACCGAAACTCCGGGAATGGGTTCTCCGTCTTCCGACGAAGTAACTCTACCTGTAATCTGATTGGTTTGGGCAAATAGAATACCTGTCCAAACACATAAAATCATCATTAACAATAGTTGCTTCATAAATCAATTTTTTATGTTAGTGTTCATTTTTTTGGTTTAGTCATTGTTAAAAAAAACTCCCGCCGGGGAAACGGGAGTTTAAAATACCTGCCAGCCGGCCAGATATTTGCACTTTTTACATTAAAGCTGTTTAATTCTATTTCTATGTAAAATGAAGTGCCGTGACTAACAATGAATTCCCCTGATTCCCCTGTTTTATTATTTATTTTGGACTGAACATATAGTGTTTATTTCTTTTGGTCAACTTAATTTGACAGGTAGCACTTCTGTGATAATAAGGCGGGCTTTTGGGATTATATTAAGCAGACTTGTTGTTTATTGATAATTTGATGTCGTTCATTATCGATTATTAACCAAAAACTGTTTTTAAAAGATACAATGCTTACCTTCATTGTGTTATTTTAATTAATGAACGAATATTTTTAATTTCGAATACTTTATTTAAAATTATGCTTCAAAAGCAAAAATATTTAGCATTTCAACTTTTTACAGCCCGTTCAGTTGCCATTTTTATTTGGTTTCTTATAACCGTGGTTCAATGGACAAATAATCCTAAAGGTAGTCCGGGTTTAACTATACCTATAGTTGTAAGAGCTGTTGAAGCATTTGCTATACTTCTGGTATCGGAAGCAGTTATTTTTAGTATCAATAAGTCTTGGCGCTTTTTTTTACTTCGAAGAAAACAAACAATGCTTGTTTTATTTTTGGCGCTCTATTTTTATGCCATTGCGGCAAATTTAATTTCGCTTGCAATTAGAGGAATAATAGGTTTTACTCCACCAAAGCTAGATGGATTTTTTTTCATTCAAAGTCTTCATTTTTATGTGCCAATTTATTTAGTTATCGCCATTCATTATCTGGTTAAAAATAGAATTGATTTAAAAACTGAAAAGGAGAATAAGTTAAGGGCTGAGGCACTGGCTGAACAAGCCAAATGGATGATGTTAAGATACCAGGTAAATCCGCACTTTTTATTTAATACCCTCAACAGTATTAGGGCATTAATTGGGCATGACGATGAAAAAGCACGAAAAGTAGTTACCGAAATGTCGGATTATTTCAGATACAGTCTTTCTATTGAAAAAAATCCATTGGTTCCCATAAAAGAAGAAATTAGTGCAGTTGACAACTACCTCGAAATTCAAAAAATACGATATCCTGAACGCCTGAAAGTTCAAAAAGATGTTCATCCGGATACCTTGAAGTGTTTAATCCCGGTATTTAGTATCCAAACGCTTGTTGAAAACGCATCGAAATATGGCTTAAAAACGCATTCGGGAAGGGTTACCATTAGAATATCAGTTGCAAAAAAGAATAATAATCTTGTTATACAGATTTCCAATACAGGTAAGCTAGTGCATCATAAAAACGAGCAAAATGGAGACGGAACAAATACCGGAATTAAAAATTTGAAAAACAGGTTACGGTTTTTAGATAGTGATTTCAGTTTCGATTTACAGGAGAAAGACGATAATGTAATTGCGACAATTGAATTGAAGGATTGTAAAGAATATGAAAATCTGGAAAGCAATAATAGTTGATGATGAACCTTTGGCAAGACTCGAACTTAAAAGGATACTAGAACCTTTTAAGCAAATTATTATTGTTGGTGAAGCTGAATCTGTAATAAGCGCCAATCAACAAATTGAACAGTTGCAACCAGATTTGGTTTTTCTTGATATTAATCTTGGCACTCAGTCAGGATTCGATTTACTGGAAATAACCGACAAAAACTTCCAAACTATTTTTGTAACTGCTTATGATGAATTTGCCATTCGCGCTTTTGAAATAAATGCTCTCGATTATCTGTTAAAACCTGTTCACCCGGAAAGACTTAAAAATGCCATTCTAAGGTTAGGTAGTCCATTCAAAGAAGAACACAAAGTATTACTTAACCCAACCGATAAAATTTTAGTTGGTAATCAAAATCGTTCAAGGTTTATTTCAGTAAAGTCAATCAGTTACATCGAAGCTAATGGTGATTATACCAATGTAATAACAAGCGATGGATTTAAAGGGATTGCTCACCTTGCCATAAAAAGATGGATGGAAAGACTACCTGAAAATCTATTTATCCAGATTCATCGTTCGTACATTGTAAACATTAACAGAATTGTAGAAATTATTAAAAATTCCAATGGTAACCTGAAAGTTGTAATTGCAAATTATGGACAACAATTACCCATAAGCAGAAATTATCAGAAAAGCATAAAAGAAAAATACCGAATAGATAATTAAGCGCTTTATCGAATTATTTGGTCAATTATCGAATGACAATTAGTTCCGAGCTCATTAGTTATAATATTTGTTTTTTTGAGAATTCTTCAAGTGATGAAAAAAAAATTAGTATTTATTCTTCTGTTTATTTTAATGGGGCTTCAACTAAGTTCAACCACTAATAAAAAACACAATCGACTTACAACTATTGATTTATATGGTAATTCATATGAGATTGGATTTAAACATGGAAACTATTTAAAAGCTCCAATTACCGAAATCATAACAGGATGGAAGAAGGAAGTTGAAAATTTCTACAATGAAAATTTTGAGCTTGTTATCGATTCCTTTTTTGCAAAAACAAACTACGTTCAATGTATTGAAAAAGTTTGTCCTTGGTTATTAGAAGAGGTTAAAGGAATTGCCGACGGAGCAGGATTATCCTATAAAACAATTCTTGCTTTTCAAATGAGTGAAGAACTTGAATTTTCAGGAAAACGTCTTTTACATGCAAAATGCACTTCAATATGTAAATTTAAGGATTCAGAATCGGGCACATTATTAGCTCAAAATATGGATCCACCTTTATTTTTGCATGGATATCCTACTTTGTTAATAATCCGTACAAACGATCTCAGCATAAATGCAATTTATACTGTTCCCGGCTTAATTGGGTTATGCGGTTTAAACAACGATTTTGGAATTACTTGTAATGGAATATCGATGCTCAATGGACAATCCTATGGTATACCTGTGGCATTTCTTGTAAGATTTCTCCTTCAACAAAAAAATGAAGAAAAATCATATAAAATTTTAGAAACGGTAAAGCACGCCACTCCGCAGTGTTATACAATTGCAGGAAAAAATAATTTTATATGTTTTGAATGCTCAGCAAATAAAATTTCCAAATGTATTCCTTTTCGAAATAGAAATAAATCCTTTATTATTCACACAAATCATTCACTTATTAATAAAGACTACAGCCAGGACTATAAAGCTCTTCTTACTCGGTATGGAAAAACAACAGAAGACATCCTGTATTATCCCAGATATGAAAAAGCATTGGATATAATTAAAGAAAACAACAATGTAATCGACATCGAACTTATAAAACAAATTTTAAAAAACAGGGACAATCCAAATAATCCAATATCCAATGACTTTACTTATGGAAGTTTAATTATGGAATTTAGAGATACAACCAGATTACATATTTCACCAGGCCAGCCCCATATATTTCAATACACTACAATAGAACTTAAGTAATTTTCTTCAAAAATTGCATCTCATCGAATTATTTTACCGCCCATCGATAAAAAAATATGAAAATAATACACCTGTGTATTTTTGATTTTAAATTGAAAAATGATGAAAACAAATTGCCTGATTATTGATGATGAGCCCCTGGCTAGAAAACTAATCAGACATCATCTCGAAAAAATCGAAAATATGGTTATTGTGGCAGAATGTGAAAATGCCATTAAGGCAACTGAAGTTTTGCGTCAAAATCAAATTGACCTTATATTTACGGACATTCAGATGCCCGAGATTTCAGGGATTGAATTTTTGAGAACTTTAGAGAAATCGCCAAGTGTAATAATAACCACGGCACACAAAAAATTCGCACTTGAAGGGTACGAACTAAATGTAGTGGATTATCTTTTAAAACCAATCTCTTTTTGTCGATTTATAAAAGCAATCAACAAATATTTTCAATTAAATTCCGGGCTAAACAATTCAAGTGAAAATAGGGTTGCACATTATTCTTACAACGATTTTATATATGTGCGCGAAAATAAACGGTATGTTAAAATTCCTCTTAATGAGATTCTTTATGTTGAAGGACTAGGAGAATATATTCAGATATACACCACCGTGCGAAAGGTTATTACCAAACTAAGTTTTGGAGAGTTATCGGAGCAACTTCCGCAAACTGATTTTATTAGAATACATAAATCATTTATCATTTCAATTCCCAGGGTTAATGCTTTTTCCTCCTATTCAGTTGAAATTGGAGAGAAAAACCTTCCTATTGGAAGAAGATTTAAAGCAGATGTTTTAAATACATTAAAAGGAAACCATCAATTTAAATCGCAGGAATTATGTATAAATTTTTAAATAATAAACACTTTATACCGGTATTGTTTAAAAGTGATTTTTTTTGCATTCCCACTACATAATTTAACGGTTCATCGAAAAAATATAAGTCTTTGTTTTTGAGTCCATAACTTTGATTTATTCAACTATTGCCATGAAAAACTATTTATTTTTTCTTTTTTTGTTGGCAGCTCATTTTCAATGTCAATCGCAGCAATATCGGTTGAATTGGCAACAGTTTGAGGATAGCATTAACAAACTGGAACAAGATTCAATGTATTCGCTTGCCTTGCAATTCCTTGAGACAAATCGGAAAAACCTTAAGGATGACTGGTTTAAACTTTCAAAAGAAGAAATATACATCAACGAAAAACTTGGAAACTATGAAGCTAACCTGGCTATTTTTAGGGAAGCACATAACAAGGGATTTTTTTACCTCATTCATCCCAACCTTCCGAAATACGAGGAATATACTGATTTGGTGGGCTTTTCTGAAATCTCGGAAAAGGATCTGGAATTGAGAGATTCAGCCAATTCGAAATCGGAAATGCTGTTTGACATTGTTTATCCTCAAAATTATGACAAGCATAAAGAATATCCGGTCATTCTTATTCTTCACGGGGGAGGGAGCAATCTGGGAAAAGTAAAAAAACATTGGCATAGCAAACAACTTGACCAACAGTTTATAAAAATATACCTACAGAATTATTTGCATTATGACTCAAAAAATTTTGGCTGGCGTTCGGGTGATGAAAAGGCATTTAATCTTTTAAAATCAAATTTCAACGAGTTTCAAAAAAACAATCAAATACAAGAAGATAAAATTTACGTAGCTGGGATGTCGGCCGGAGGAACATTTGCCATTGATATTGCGGTAAGGCAAATTATTCCGATAACCGGTTTTATCACTTTTTGCCCCGGCATTCCCCAAATAATTGGCCCTGAGCATTTCAAAGAAATTAGCAAACCTAATATTGCAGGATTTATGTTAGGCGGAGAAGATGATTATTACCTGGAAAGACAAAGACAAATGATGAATGTTTTTAACGAAATCGGAATTCCCTGCATACATGAAATTATTGAAGACATGGGACATGAGTACCCGGAAAACGAAAGTGTATGGATTGACAAGGCATTAAAAATATTGGAATAATGAAACAACTTAAATTTAAAACGAATAGAAGAAATTGGGTTAAAATATCCTGGGCCACAATTTTGTTAGTTTTAGTAGCATTCTTTTTTTCAAGCACTGTTTTTCGCAGGTATGTAACATTGGGGATGGCCGATGTGTACGATTTTAGTCATCTTCCGGTAAAAGAAATTCCGGCTGCAAAACCCAACTTTGAATTTTTTCGAAGTGAAACACTAAATTTTAACGGTTTTACTTACCGAAATCAAGCCATTGGTGATTTTGATCAATTTCTGGAAGAACATCATACCAACGCATTTATCGTCATTAAAAGTGATACCCTACTTTACGAGAAGTATTTTAATGGTCATCATGCTGATTCTCCATGCAAAGTTTTTTCAGTCACTAAAAATGTACTTTCCACATTAATTGGTATCGCATTGGAAAAACAACAAATCGAAAATATTCATGATCCAATTGTGAAATATGTTCCGGAATTGAGGGGAAAAGGTCTTGAAGATTTGACCATTTATCACTGCCTGAACGGAACCGCCGGACTAAAATACAGCAGTTATTACCTGCCTTTTAGCGATGAAGGAAAAATGTATTATAAGCCAGATATTCGCAAACAATTACAAAAAATTCGGATTAAAAATGAACCTGGCACCGTGTTCAACACTGAAAACTACAGTCCGCAATTATTAGGATGGGTACTTGAAAATGCAAGTAATACTTCCGTTACAGATTACCTGCAAACCGAACTTTGGTCGCCCCTGGGTTTAGGAAGGGGAAAATTTGTTGTGGACAGTAAAAAACAACAATTTGAAAAAGCGGAAAGCGGGTTGGTTATCCGTCCGTTAGACCTTGCTAAGTTTGGCAGACTTTGGTTAAACAACGGGCAGTGGAACAATAAAGAAATTGTTTTGGAGGAATGTGTAATTTCGAGTACTGCTCTGGAAGAAAACAATAAAACCGGGTTGTTATGGACAGGAGAGAACAAATCTGAATTTTACAAAAATATGTGGTGGGGATTCACAACCAATGGAAAAATCACAAAATATTCTGCAAACGGTCATTTCGGACAGCGCCTTGTAATTGTACCCGACGAAAAACTCATTATTATTCGTCTGGGCTCTAAAACTGCCGATGTAAGTTGGGGAGCTTTTATTTCTGATGTAATTCGATTTGTAGAGAAATGAAAACAATAAAAACCATCATACTATTACTTCCCCTGCTAATATTAGCTTGCTCAAATCAATCTTCAACCTCCGGATTTATTGGTTTTTGGGAAGGGCCACATCCTGCTGATGACAATAAAAAATTCTATATCCACATTGATTTTAAAAATGATTCATTACAGGCACAAGGATACTGGACCAAACATCGGTTTTACCAGGAATCATTTAAAATTGACAGCATTGAAATCAAGGATAAAAACCTTTCATTTTTTATACCGGACTGGAATTGCACGTACAAAGGAACATTGAAAAATGGAAATCATATTTACGGTGGATTTGCCTGTTTGAACGAACCTTTTGACAGTGTTTTCCTTGTAAAAAACAATGCCATAAAAACTTACCTGACCGAACCTGTTCCAGGCTCAAATGAAAAAGGTTTTACCTATCATTATACACAACCTGAAAAAGCAGATGATAATATTGACACTGCTCCTTATCAAACATCTAACGATTCGGTGTTTTTTTATTCAATTTTGAATGAAATAATAGATGGCGACTATGGCAGATTAAATTCCTTCTTACTGATTAAAAATAACCGCCTGGTGTGCGAAGAATATTTTTATGGTTATACGAAAGATGATTTACACTCTCTTGAATCATGCACAAAAAGTGTCACTTCGTTATTAGTCGGAATCGCAAAAGATAAAGGTTTTATCCCAAACATTAACCGATCATTAAGCTCAGTATTCCCTGAATATAAGCATTTAAAACAAGAAAAATATCGTCAGGTTACCATTCAAAACCTGTTGACAATGACTTCCGGTTTTGATCCCGATAATGAAAACCTGTTTCGGGCGGATGACAGAATTGATTATGCGTTAAAACGTGAAGTTCTGTTTACACCCGGCGAAAAGTTTCAATACGACGGCGGCAATACCGAGATTCTTGGCAGGATACTAAAAAAACAAACCGGAATGTTTGCCGATAAATTTACTGCAAAATACCTGTTTGAACCACTTGGAATCACTAATTTTAACTGGGAGATTCATAAACAAAACGGGTATCCGAGTATGGCAGGGGCTTTACATTTGCGACCGCGCGATATGGGAAAACTGGGAATGTTGGTTCTAAATAAGGGAATTTTTTCAGGGAACCAGGTCGTATCTGAAGAATGGATTTCCGAATCAACTTCGGTTAAAACAAACACCCACATTCCCGGCGATGATTACAGTTACCATTGGTGGAACCTTAATTTAAAATCGGGGGATAAAATTTATGAATGCATTTGGGCAAACGGCTGGGGAAGCCAGTTTATTTACATTTTCCCGGAATTGGAAGTGGTTATCGTTACATCCGGCCACAATTACGAAGGAGATTCATGGGCCATCACAACCGGAATTTCGAATTACCTGTATTTACTTGAAAATTAATCGCAATGGACAAAAATAGAAACATCCAATTAAAAAGTCAGGCGCTTTTTATCTTTCTGCTTATTAGCACCTGTTTGCTTTCAGCTCAGGAAAAGAAAATGGAATCACAAAATCCACTACCGCCGCCACCGCCAATAAGAACACAAACAGCACAACTTTCTTTACCTTCCATCGATATTGAATATTTGAAAATAATTCAGGGGGTTAAGTATTCACTTCCGGTTTGCGATTATCTGTTCAGACATGTTGATGAAATTCCCGGGTTTTCGGATAATTTATTCACAGCTTTCACTAAATCAGAACAAAATATACCGGAACTGTTTCATTTTACAAATTCGTTATTAAGCTCAAAATCCGGTGGATATGGCCCTCCGCTTTCAGGAACCTGGAGAGGAAAGACAGTACAAACTGAAGCAGACATTGATGAGGTTTTCACGCTGGAAGGCGTTGGTATTGTTAATCGGGAAGAGTGGGATAAACTGCCTTTTTCATTTCGTAAAGGGATTCTCGAATTTCTGTTTTATATCGACAGGGCCAAAACAACCATCGACCAATACAATCATCCGGTTGCAAAGCATCTGAATCTGGATATATATAAAACGCAGAAAGACGTATTGGAAAAATTAATGACGCCCTGGAATAACCGGGAACTTAAAAATTGGGAAACCATTGATTTCATTGAGCTTGCCGATGAAAAGAAACTTTCTTATGCCAGCCGGATTGCAAGTGAAAAACTGAGTTGGTTTTTTTCGCAAACCAAGCAATCTTTTCCGGATGATTTTACAGGATGTTCAATAACTTCATGCATGGGCGAATTTTTAATAAACGGAACAGGAAACGATACTATTAAGGGCAATAAATTTTGTGTGATTGAATTGGGCGGAGACGACGTTTATTTGGGGAATACGGCATCACCGGCATCAATAGAGCAGCCTGTTGGAATTGTTATCGATTTAAGTGGGAATGACAAATATTTATGTGGTGATGATTTCCTGGTGTCGGGTGTACTGGGACTTGCCTTTTTGCTTGATTTTAGCGGCGACGATTTTTACCAAACAAATCTGCCAGGGCTGGGATTTTCGCTTTACGGAACTTCCTTGCTGTACGATTTTCAAGGTGATGATATTTATGAATCCCGGGGTGATTTTGCGCTGGCTTCGTCATTTGTGGGAACTTCACTTTTTATCGATGTTTCCGGGAAAGATAAATACAGTAGTTCGTCGTATTCTCAAGGATTTGGTGGCACCAAAGGTGTTTCGGTTTTTTACGATGGGAAAGGGGATGATAATTACAATACGGAAGTAGACAAAGATTCTGATAACCAAAAGCAAATTAGTTTTGTACAGGGAGCTGCCAAAGGACGATGGGCGGAAGCCACCGATGGGCAAAGCCTTGCCGGGGGAATTGGTATTTTCTTTGACAAATCAGGTACGGATGAATACAAGGCAACAAGCTTTTCGCAGGGAGCTTCTTATTATTTTGGGCTTGGCATTTTTTCCGACGGGGAGGGAAATGACACTTACAATGCAACAAGTCACAGTCAGGGATATGCAGCCCATTATTCACTGGCATCGTTTATTGAAACAAGCGGAGATGACAGTTATAACAGCCAAACAGATGCAGAAAAAATTACCCAAATTATTGGCGGTGGCAGGGATAACTCTGCAGGCCTGTTCATCGACAAAAATGGTGACGACACTTACTATTTTGGCAACCGAAGTGCTGGCATTGGTGATATGAACGGAATAGGAGTTTTAAACGACCTTGCCGGAAAAGATACTTATCACTGGCACCAAAACAGAATTAACTCGGGTTCTCCTTCATTAGGCAAAATCATTGATGAAGGATTTGAAATCGGACTTACCTTTAAAGTGATTCGGCAGCCTAATCATGCAAAAGGTTGGTTTTATGATTCGAATGGAGATAAAACTAATTAGCTATGTTACGTTTAATATCAATATTAGTAATAATTACTACCTCATTCATTACAATAAAATCTACCCAAGGCTGTACAGCATTTTATCTTAAAAATAATTCAAACCATTATGTCTCCAAAAACTTTGACTGGAGTATAGAAGATGGATATATATTTCTAAATGAAAGGAATGTAAACAAATCCATCCTGGTAACAGAACCTATCAGTGTGAATGAATTCAAATGGACCTCAAAATATCGCAGCCTTACTTTTAATCAGTTTGGTAAAGAATTTCCCTTAGGAGGTATTAATGAACGAGGCTTGGTTGTTGAGGAATTGAATGCGGTCCCTGTAAAATTAAAAATGAACGATTCCATTAGGTATCTCAATGAATTTCAACTTACACAATTCTTACTGGATAATTGCAGTTCGGTTGAAGAAGTAGTTGATGAGCTCGCATTTTTTCAGTATAAGCCTGTTATTCAATATTTGCATTACCTGATTGTTGATGTTATGGGTAATGTACTCATTATAGAATATAATGGAAAAAATTTTGATTTCCATTTTGCCAATGAAACTGGAATTCCTGTATTAAGCAATAACAATTACGAAGAATCTTTAAGGTATTTATCCAGATTCAAAGGATTTGGAGGTAATTTGAATGTCATAAACAGGCAAGGTTCTAATGAACGTTTTGTAAGTGCAGCTAATGGTTTAAAACAATATAATAATGAAAATCCGGTTCAATATTCTTTTGAATTACTGAATCATGTAAAGCAAGCTGATACAAAATGGAGTATTGTTTACGATGTAAATAACTTGTCGATTCATTTCAAATTTCACAAGTGTAAAAAGGTAACAGTTTATAATTTTAAGCCTATGCTTTCATTAAATAATTTAAACAGTTCAGGATGTAATCTTAAAAAATGCACAAACAAATTTTCGACAATAACAAAAAACATGAATACAACTCTGCTAAATAATGTATTTAGTGCGCTAAGTAATGAAACCGGAAAAGAAATTGATTTTAACTTGCTCTACAAAATGGCAATGGTCGGAAATCAATATCTTGAGGATTCATCCAATTTTATTGTTATTGATGAACTAAATGAACTCGTTAAAAATTTTCCAGACACAACTCCGTTAAATTTTACTGAAGAGTTTTTTCATAATTTAATTAGCTGGCAAAACTATGATGTAATTGCTTTAGGCGAAGGTACTCATGGAACTAAAGAGTTTTGTGAATTGAAACAACGAATATTTAAATATTTGGTTGAAAATCATGACTTCAAAATACTTGGATACGAATATAATTTCAGAAAATCCATTGCAATAAATGATTATGTAATAAATGGGACTGGAAACATAGACTCAATTTTTCAAAACGAATCATGGATTCAAAATAATTCAGAAGTAAAACAGTTAATAAGATGGATGAATGAATACAATAAAAATAGATCCCTCGAAAATAAAATACGTTTTATAGGAATAGACAATCAGTTAGATGCCCAAACACCTATATATTTGATCAATTATATTAAACGTTTCTTTCCTGAACTGGCATTAAAAAGTTCATTGTTATTAAATCAGATTGAGAAATTGGAGAGAATCTCTTATCACGAAATGAATAATGAGGAGTATTTAAACAGGAAAAACGTTTTTAATCAACTTCTAAAACAATATGAGTTTTACTTTAACGAATCTTACAACATAGAACCATATCAAAAATTAAATGTGATTCAGTTAATCAAATCAATTATTAATTCTCATGAATTTTTATACAGACTTGAAAAAGGTGAAAACCTAAGGGATAAACAATTAGCTGAAAATGTTATAAATATCTTTAGCAACTTACCTGAAAAAAAACTAGTTCTTTGGGCTCATAATGCTCATGTCGCCAAAAATCCAGATTATTATGGACATCAGCAACCTGCAATGGGTTGGTATTTAAATAAAGAATTGAAAAATAAGTACCTATCAATTGCAACTTCTTTTTCAAAAGGTCAATTTAAAGCTGTAATGCTGGATAAAGAAGGGAATGACACTCAACCACTCACCTGCGTGATAAATACTGAACCGCCCTCGGTTTCAACTAACAGTATCTTCGTCAAAATGAATAGAGATTTTGCTTTAAATGTCTCATCAATTGATACTTCAACTCAACTATATAAATACTTCGATAAAATACGTCCCATGATTGGTATTGGAGATTTATATCTTGGACAACCTGAAAAACATTTCACAAACGATCGGATTATTAACTTGATAAAAGCCTACGATCTAATTTTTTATTGGAATTCTACCCAGCCAATTACATTTACGCCATGAAACCCAAAAATTTTATTAAAATAATGTCACTCTGAAATAGTACTGAAAAACTAAATTGCTTAAAATATATTGCTGTTTTCAAAAAAAGTATATTTGAATATTTCAGGGCAAAATTATATGCCTACTTACAAAAATTGAAAGGAAATTATTTATTATTAATTTATTGATAGCTTTTCATTTATTGATTCGAAATCAAGCTTTTTTATTGTAACTTTGAAAAAATAATAATAAAAATCACTGGTGAGTAAAACAGTGAGTTTCCGAGAGTTTGGAAGATATATTTTATTGAAAATCAACACGAAAAAAGGAGATTGTTGTGCTCCTGGCAGGACAACAAGGAAATAAATGAGTACAAATTTAATTTGTGCTCATTTATCATTCTAAATTTTTTTTGTGTTTCGGTTTTTTTTTTACGATTGCAGGTTAAATCTCTTAC
>JBEPWX010000006.1:0-19896 GCA_041642235.1 Mariniphaga sp. | reverse complement strand
GGAATGCAAAAATAAGAAGTTTATAAAACTTTCATTCAATTTACCAGATTTGTTGTATTTTATGCGTATCAAAATCAGAAATTAACTCAGGATATGCAAAATTATATTATTGCACTCGATTCAGGGACAACCAGCAACCGGGCCATTTTGTTCAATCGATCTGGTGAAATTGCTGGTGTTGTTCAGGAGGAGTTTGATCAAATCTTCCCCCGGCCTGGGTGGGTAGAGCATGATCCATGGTTAATTTGGGAGAGCCTGCTTAAAGTTACTAATGTTGTAATAGAGCAACATGGAGTAACTCCTGCCGAAATTGCCGGTATCGGTATCACCAATCAGCGGGAAACAACATTAGTATGGAATCGTGATACGGGTGAACCTGTATATAATGCTATAGTATGGCAGGACAGACGAACGGCAGGAATTTGTGATGAACTAAAAGAGCATGGTTTTGAAAGAATTTTTTACAGCAAAACCGGATTGGTGCCCGATTCTTATTTTTCCGGTACAAAAATCAAATGGATTCTCGATAATGTAGAAGGCACCCGTGAACAGGCAGAAACAGGACAATTAGCTTTCGGAACAATTGATTCGTGGCTGATATGGAACCTTACCAGGGGAAAACTGCACATTACTGATGTTACCAATGCCAGTCGTACATTACTTTTTAATATACACACACTGAAGTGGGACAATGAGTTACTAAGAATACTTGATATTCCGGAGTCATTGCTTCCCGATGTTAAACAGAGCAGTGAGGTATATGGTAAGATTAATGGTAGTATTTTAGGTGCTGAAATAGCTTTGGCAGGTATTGCAGGCGATCAGCAGGCTGCTTTATTCGGGCAGATGTGTATCGAAAAGGGAATGATAAAAAATACTTATGGGACAGGATGTTTTGTGGTGATGAATACAGGTAACAAACCTATTAAATCAAAACACAAATTACTTTCCACCATAGCATGGCAGATTAACAATAAAACAACTTATGCTGTTGAGGGAAGTATTTTTACAGCCGGAGCCCTGGTACAGTGGCTGCGTGATCAGCTTGGCATTATTGATTCTTCATCAGAAATAGAAAATCTTGCGCTGAAAGTGGAAAACAGTGGTGGAATATCTATTGTTCCGGCAATGGTAGGGCTGGGTGCACCTCACTGGGATTCATACGCTACGGGCACAATTATCGGGTTAAGCCGGGGTTCAGGAAGAGCTCATATTGCAAGGGCAGCATTGGAATCTATTGCACTTCGAACAATGGAAGTAATTGAAGCCATGACAGATGATACAGGAATAGAAGTACACGAATTGCGTGTTGATGGTGGAGCTGCCATAAATAATCTCCTTTTGCAGCTGCAGGCAAATGCAATTAATGCATATGTAATACGTCCGGAAATCACTGAAACAACTGCTCTGGGAGCTGCTTATTTGGCAGGTTTGGCAACAGGATTCTGGACAATGGAAAATCTTAAAGCCCAATGGAAGGTTGAGCGCCGGTTCGAACCGGATGAGAATAAAGAGTATTTTAAAGAAGTAATATTAAATTGGAGAAAGGCAGTTGAACGAAGCAAACGTTGGTATGATGACAGATGAAGGAATTAATAAGTGGAAGGATAAAAAAGGAAAATCTGTAGTATGGATCGCTGATTGGCAAAAGAACTCCTGATAACTAAATGATAATGATACGAAATACAATTTTTAAGAAAATTCACAATAAAGAATGGGATATTGTAATTATCGGGGGTGGTGCAACTGGACTTGGGTGTGCGGTTGATTCAGCTTCGAGAGGATTTAAAACCCTCCTCCTTGAACAAATCGATTTTTCAAAAGGTACGTCCAGCAGGAGTACAAAACTTGTACACGGAGGTGTGCGTTACCTCCAGCAAGGTGATGTTTCCCTGGTATTTGAGGCACTTAAAGAACGGGGACTTTTATTTAAGAATGCACCTCATCTGGTGACTAACCAGTCGTTCATTATTCCTACCTACGACTGGTGGGGTGGTCCTTTTTACGCAGTTGGTTTAAAGGTTTACGATCTGATGGCTGGAAAATTGGGACTGGGCCCTTCGAAGCACCTGTCGCGTGAAGAAGCAATAAAGGCTTTACCCATTGTTGAACAGGAGGGGCTCAAAGGAGGTGTGATTTATCAGGACGGGCAGTTTGATGATTCACGTATGGCTGTTACACTCGCCCTGACAGCTGTAGATTATGGCGCAACTGTGGTGAATTATTGCAAAGTTACACAACTTCTAAAAAAGAATGAATTGGTAAATGGTGTAGTAGCAGTTGACCAGGAGACAGGAGAAGAGATACGAATAAAATCAAAAGTTGTAATAAATGCCACAGGAATATTTGCCGATGAAATTGTACAGATGGATGAACCCGAAAAGCCTGAAATGATCACAACAAGTCAGGGAATTCATTTGATACTAAATAAAGATTTTCTTCCGGGCAATTATGCTATAATGGTACCACAGACGTCGGACGGGAGGGTTTTATTTGCTGTTCCCTGGCACAATCATGTAGTGGTTGGTACTACAGATACTCTTGTTGATTGCCGTTCATTGGAGCCGGTGGCTCTTGATTCGGAAGTGGAGTTTGTTCTGAAAACGGCAGGGCAGTATCTTGTAAGGCAACCAAAGCGACAGGATGTGTTAAGTGTATTTGCGGGATTGCGGCCTCTTGCTAAACCCGAGGGTGATGAAAAAGCTACCAGTGAAATTTCCCGCGGACATAAGATATTGATTTCTGTTTCCGGATTAATTACTGTTATTGGAGGAAAATGGACAACCTACCGTAAGATGGCTGAAGATACTATTGATAAAGCCATTATGCTGGGTGGTCTTTCAGAGAGGGAATGTATTACTCACCATTTACCTGTTCATGGATACCGGATTGATATTGATGCATATCATGATCCCATGGCCTTTTACGGATTAGATAAAGAGCAGGTGCTTGCCATTTCAGAAGAAGAAAAGCGATGGAAAGGATGGCTGAGCGAAAAGCTGCAAATAAGAAGAGCACAGATTGCCTGGGCTATACGTAAGGAATATGCCCGCACGGTTGAGGATGTTCTTGCCCGCCGCACCAGGGCATTATTCCTGGATGCACGGGAAAGTATCCGCATAGCTCCTGAAGTAGCAACTTTAATGGCAAAAGAAATGGGAATGAGTAGAAAATGGGTAAAGCAACAGATACTCGGATATAATGCAGTAGCAAAAAATTATTATCTGGACGACTAAAAATGTTTGTTTTATTGCCTGAACTTATTATGAATCGTCTTTTATTTTAATCACCTTTTTGGAAGAAAAGTTTGATTTTTTTTAAAAATAAGAGAGATTTTTTTGGAAATGAAAAAAGGTTTTTTACATTTGTGGTGCAATACGTTCTGTATTGCTTGTGTGTTTGGGGGTTAACATTTGAGGGCAGCTGATGAGCTGCCCTTTCTTTTTATACCGATGTTAGTTATAATCTTGCAGGCTTTAAATCATTACAGGCGAAAATAAGAAAAGAAATGGTTGCAGTTGGCACTGAACAATATACAATCTGTGCATCTTATTATCTATTGACAAAATCATATTGCAAAAATCCAATAATGCATTCAGCATTTTAAAGAATAGGATGAATATTTACACGAGTTATTCTCTTCATCGTTTCATTAATTCCAATTCTTCTTTCAGAAATTTGGCGGTATAAGAGTGTTTGTTTTCTGCAATTTCTTCAGGAGTTCCGGTACAGAGAATTTTTCCTCCTTTTTTGCCTCCATCGGGACCTAAATCAATAATATGGTCGGCCACTTTGATAACGTCCATATTGTGTTCGATAACAATTACAGTGTTTCCCTTTTCTACTATCTTATTTAGCACATCGAGCAATACGCTTATGTCTTCAAAGTGAAGGCCTGTAGTTGGTTCATCAAGGATATATATAGTGTTGCCGGTATCTCGTTTGGCCAGTTCTGCAGCCAGTTTTACTCTTTGGGATTCCCCGCCCGATAAGGTAGTAGATGATTGTCCCAGAGTAATGTATCCTAAACCGACTTCCTGCAGGGTTTTTAATTTAATTGCAATTGAAGGAATATTTTCAAAAAATTCCACCCCCTGGTTCATGGTCATTTCCAGGACATCGCTGATGGATTTTCCTTTATATCTGACTTCGAGGGTTTCGCGGTTGTAACGTTTTCCGTTGCATTTGTCGCAATGAACATACACATCCGGAAGAAAATTCATTTCTATAAGTTTCATTCCTCCTCCCTGGCATTCTTCACAACGCCCCCCTTTAACATTGAATGAAAACCGGCCGGGCTTATATCCCCGTACTTTTGATTCGGGCAATTGGGTAAACAGGTTTCGGATATCGGAGAAAACACCGGTATAAGTAACCGGATTTGATCGGGGAGTTCGTCCAATGGGCGACTGATCCACACGAATTACCTTATCGGCATGCTCCAGTCCTTGCGTCTTTTTATACGGTAGCGGGTCCTGTACTGAATTGTAAAAATGCTGGCTTAGAATAGGCTGAAGCGTTTCATTAATTAATGTTGACTTTCCGCTTCCCGAGACACCTGTAACACAAATAAAAGTTCCAAGGGGTACTTCAAGTGTTACATTTTTAAGATTATTCCCTGTACATCCCGACACTTTTAATATTTTGCCATTTCCTTTTCTTCTTATTTCAGGAATCTTTATCGCCTTTCTGTGATTGAGGTAATCGGAAGTCAGGGTTTGGGTTTTCAGCACATCAGCAGGAGTTCCTGCTGCCACAATTTCACCTCCGTGCCGACCCGCATAAGGGCCCATGTCGATGAGCCAATCGGCATGTAACATGGTTTCGCGGTCGTGTTCCACAACGATCACTGAGTTTCCGCTGTCGCGCAATTGTTCCAGCGCCTGAATTAGTTTCAGATTATCGCGGTGATGCAATCCAATACTGGGTTCATCCAGGATATACAATACATTAACCAACTGGGAACCGATCTGTGTAGCCAGTCTGATGCGCTGCGATTCGCCTCCTGAAAGGCTTTGTGCTGTTCGATCAAGGGCCAGGTAATCAAGCCCCACTCCCAGCATAAATCCCAGCCTGTCGCGAATTTCTTTAATTACCTCTGCCCCTATTTGCCGCTGACGGTCGCTAATTCTGTATTCCAGATTATTTAGCCATGCCCCCAGCTCATTTAAGTCAAGTTTGGCCAGCTCTGAAATATTTTTACCATCGATTTTAAAATGAAGCGATTCTTTTTTTAGCCGCTGTCCATGGCATTCAGGACAAACATTTGTTTTTACAAATTGACTGGCCCACTTTTGTGCTTTTTTGGCGGGATTATCTTCACGCTGGCTTTCAATGTATTTCACTACCCCGTCATAACTCATCATATAATTCATGCTGGCACCAAGTGGGGTATTTTTAAGTTGGATTCGTTCATTTGTACCAAACAAAACTGCATGCAATCCCTCTTCCGAAATCTTTTTAACCGGAGTTTTTAGCGTAAAATCATACTTTTCCCCTAATGCTTCAATTTGCCAAAATATTAAGGAATTGCGGTAAGCACCCAGTGGAGCAATTCCTCCGCGGGCAATACTTTTTTCTTTGTCAGGAATAATTTTGTCGACATCTATTTCAGTAATTCTGCCCAGGCCGTTACAATATTGACATGCTCCCTGCGGAGAATTGAAAGAAAAATTATGCGGTGCAGGTTCACTGTAAGAAATACCTGTGGTTGGGCACATAAGCAGACGGCTATAGTATTTGGCAGAATTGGTTTCATGATCGAGTATCATGAGGATTCCATGACCATGTCTCATGGCTGTTTGAACGCTGTCTTTCAGTCTTTTCTCTCCCGCTTCATCAACAATTAGTTTGTCAATTACAATTTCAATAAAGTGGTTTTTATACCTATCCACTTTATGGTGATGTTTTATTTCAGTAATTTCTCCGTCAACACGTGCATGTAAAAAACCTTTGCGCCTGATTTGCTCAAATAATTCACGGTAATGACCTTTCCTTCCTTTTACAACAGGTGCCAGGATGTAGATTCGTTTTCCTTTAAATTCCTTATTAATTAACTGCAGGATTTTCTCTTCGGAATACTTCACCATTTTCTCACCGGTATTATAGGAGAATGCTTCAGCAGCCCTGGCATAAAGCAACCGGAGAAAGTCGTAGATTTCAGTAACAGTACCTACTGTTGAACGTGGATTTCGGGTAGTAACTTTCTGCTCGATTGAGATTACCGGGCTGAGCCCGGTAATTTTATCCACATCGGGACGTTCCAGATTACCCAGAAAAGATCTTGCGTAGGCAGAAAAAGTTTCTATGTACCGCCGCTGTCCTTCGGCATAAATAGTATCGAAAGCCAGTGAAGATTTGCCACTGCCACTTAATCCGGTTATTACGGTGAGTTTGTCGCGTGGAATTTCCACAACAATATTCTTTAAATTATGCACGCGTGCACCATAAACAACTATATTGTTTTCCGGCTCAACATTTTCATATGCAACCGGTTCTTTTATAAACTTATCCTCCTGCATCTGGATTTTCTGTATGCTTTCTGATTAATGAATTTTTCCTGTAAACTATTGTTTGTAGTTAATTCAAAATGGGAATTTTAATGATGTATTTTTTCCTGTTTGCATTGGTCAGTTTGTTTTCACGCAACCATGGGTTAAAATCCTTCAATAATTTGTAATTGATATTGTGCTCCATAGCAAAAGCTGCAAAATCATTAACATGTCCATTCACTTCAATTTCCCGAGTTTGAACTACAGGATATTTTTCTTCATTGGTAACAAGTAAATTAAAATCTTCAGGATTCTCCATTATCAATTTGAGGGCAATGATGCGGAACACATACCTGCTTGTTTCTTCACCAAAGAGGAGGTCATAATATACTTCGTTATTCTGTCTTTTCATTTGACGGTCAACACCTGCCATACCTCCGTTATAAGCTGCAGCCACAGTTGCCCAGCTGCCATATTTGCGGTAAGCTTTCAGCAAATAATCGCATGCAGCATATGTTGATTTTTCGATATGATAACGTTCATCCACTTCACTGTTTATCTCCAGGCCATATTCTTTTGCTGTTGTTGCCAGAAACTGCCATAAGCCTACTGCATGTGCAGGGGAAACTGCTCGTGGATTTAGTCCACTTTCTGCCACTGCAAGATATTTAAAATCATCAGGAACTCCCTTCTCCTCCAGAATTGGTTCAATAATGGAAAAATAACGGGGAGCCAGTTTTATAAGCCGTAGAGTTTGAGAATGAAAATAGGAATTAACCAGCAATTCACGATCGAGTGATTCGCGTGTATCAAAACGCTCAATAGGTACAGTTTCTTCTGCAAAGGTTACCGAATCGGGAATTTTTACTGCCTTGAAAGCAACCGGAACCTCCATTCTTATTATTTGTGGCTCTTCACTGGTGGAAGAGCCGAGAATTAAAAAATAAACAATTATTACTTTTGCCGAAATAATTAAAGGTAAAAAAATACTCCACAACTTTTTTCTGCTCATCTTCAATTTAATTTTTTGTACAACGGCAAAATTACACTTTTAGTTGCTGTATGGCAATGAAAAATAAAAGTTTCCATGATCACATCAAGTTAATTTCAATGAAATTCATAATGCTATACCTGTTTCCCTTTGTTCAGTTTCATGTGGAATCAATTGTTATCTTTGCATAGCAGGGGAAAACAATTACTACATGGAAAAGATCTGGAATTTAAAGAAGCAAGGCGATGCCAATGAAATAAAGCATCTTTCGGCAGCATTGAATGTAAATATGACTATTGCACGGTTATTGGTGCAAAGAGACATAAAAACATTCAACGAAGCCAAGGCATTTTTCAGGCCACGCTTGAGCGACCTACACGATCCTTTTCTGATGAAAGATATGGAAAAGGCTGTTGAACGGCTTGAACTTGCCATAGGGCGGCAGGAGAAAATTCTTATCTACGGTGACTACGATGTGGATGGCACCACTTCTGTGGCAATGATGTATTTATTTTTGAAATCAAGAATCAATCATCTTGAATATTATATTCCAAATCGGTACAGCGAAGGTTATGGTATATCTTTAAAGAGTATTGATTTTGCTGTTGAAAATGGCTTTTCGCTGGTAATTGCCCTTGACTGTGGTATTAAGGCGGTAGAAAAGATAACTGATGCCAAAAAGCGAGGTGTAGATTTTATTATATGCGATCATCACAATCCTGATGAAATTGTACCTCCTGCTGTGGCGGTGCTTGATCCCAAGCAATCCGATTGTAATTATCCATATAAAGAACTTTCGGGCTGTGGGGTCGGGTTTAAGTTCATGCAGGCTTACTGTCAAAAAAATAACATTGAGCTGGAAGAAATTTATGATTTGCTGGATTTGGTTGTAGTAAGCATCGCCTCCGACATTGTGCCTATTACCGGCGAGAACAGGGTGTTGGCATATTACGGGCTGAAAAAGCTCAATTCAAATCCAGGTATGGGTTTGCAAACCATAATTAATCTTGCAGGCATAAATGGCAATGATATTACCATTAGCGATATTGTATTTAAAATAGGCCCGCGCCTTAATGCTTCGGGACGCATCGAGCACGGTAAAAAGTCGGTTCAGATACTTGTTTCAGTTGATGAAGACAAGTCAGATATTCTGGGTGAAGAGATTGACTCCTTTAATGAGATAAGGAAAACCCTTGACAGGGATATTACTCAGGATGCGCTTGATATGATTGAGAAAAATGAAATGATGAAGTTCATGAACAGCACTGTGCTTTATAACCGTGATTGGCATAAGGGAGTGGTAGGAATTGTGGCTTCGAGGGTAACGGAACAGTTCTACCGGCCTACAATAATTCTAACCGAATCGAATGGACTGGCAACAGGATCGGCACGATCAGTAAAAGATTTCGATTTGTACGAAGCTATTGGGCAATGCAGCGATCTGCTGGAATCGTATGGCGGTCATATGTATGCTGCCGGCCTTACACTTAAGATTGAAAATATTCCTGAATTCCGCAGACGCTTTGAAGAGATTGTTACCAAACAACTTACCGATCTTTCGCAGGTTCAAACTATTGATGTCGATGCCAAAATTACTCTTAGCGAAATAACACCTCGTTTTTACCGCATCCTAAAACAGTTTGCACCTTTTGGTCCACACAACATGACCCCTGTATTTGTAACTGAAGACGTTTTTGATGCAGGCACAAGCCGACTGGTAGGAAAAAATCAGGAGCACCTGAAGCTTGATCTGGTGGAGCCAGATGTGCATTCGGGAATTTTTCCGGGAATCGCATTTAACCAATCCGATAAATTTGATCTTATTACCTCCGGGCTGCCTTTCGATGTTTGCTATTCGATTACCGAAAATGAATACCGGGGAAAGACCAGCCTGCAGCTATTTATCCGCGACATCAAGAAAAGAGATATATTCTAAATTAACCGAAACACACGAATCTTTCCCTGATCCATTTCCCCAATTAACCTATATTTTGTTTCAATGTAAGGGTTAAGCTTTTCATTTTCTCTTTCCACAATAATAAACTCGGGGGAAGCATCCATTATTCGTTTTAACTCCTGGTCTACATCAATTTTAAAAGCTTTATGGGTATCGGTAAAAATAAGGTTGGGATGCACATATTTTGTGGGGCTTTCCATCTCCAGTAAATAATAAACAATCTGTTCATAGTTTGCAACATATATGTGTTCACCTGGCACCAGTTTCTGTTTAATGGCTGCAGCCACTTCCCGTGGGTGATCAATTTTCATAACCTCATTGTTAAAACTTATGAGTTGTATGATTAATGTTCCAACCACAAGCAAGGCTAAACCTGTTTTACCTGAAAACAAAAGGGATGAGAACTTATCCTTTCTTAATTCAGGATGAAAAAATAATCCGCCAAGCAAACTTAGTGGCAGCATCAGTTGAATGGTATAATGACTGAATTCCTTTCCTGGCAAGTATATGGCAATTAATATACCTGAAACCCAAACTAAAAAGAACCATTTTAATTTGCCCATTAGAAAATTCTTTTTGGAAATAACATAAAAAACAAAAAAGGAGATAGGCAAAAATTTAGCTGTAAAATCCAGCAGCATGATGAAATACCTTTTTAAGGAAGGATTGCTTCCATAGTTGCCCGGCAATTCATAGGTCACATAAAAAAATTCGTGCAACGGGTTGTCCAGGTAGAAATATAGGTTCAACAATCCAAATACTAAAAGAAATGTAAGGCCGGCAAGTATATAGCGCCCCCAGAAATTTAGCTGTCGCAGTAATTTGACATCGTTCAGGATATCGTAAAGAAAAAAGAAAAGCAGAAAAGCAGCTAAGTCAAATAATACGAGGTATTTAATAATAAATCCGATACCCATAAGCAGACCTCCCATAAACCAGGTCTTTAATGTAGGGCGGAGAAAGAGTAATAATGCACCTATGGTAGTAAGGTTAAATAACAATTCGGTATTTGGAGATCGGCCATGATAAATCCAAATTGAAGTATAAAAAATATAAATCAGGCCGGATGCAATTGCAGGTTTCTGGTTGTTAAAAAAATTCATTGAAACCCTATAAACAAGAAACGATGTAAAACCTACAACCAGGGAGAACACAAGTCGTTTCATAAAAATGGAGCCTCCAAATAAAAGTTCCATAGCGGCATAAAAAATGAAAATCCCGGCCGGTTTGGTATCGGTAATTTCGGTGTACAATTCTTTACCTTGTAAAATATCACGACCTATAATCAGGTAAGTTGATTCATCATGGTCAAGCACACTTGGGAAAAAGCTAAAGAAACGTAAACCCACAGCCACAACTATAAAAGTCATGGCAATATTCTTTTCAGGCCAAAAAGATTTCATGTTGCTACCGTTTATTTTTTTCAGGCAAATTAGCCGCGTTTGTTGTAATTATTTCAGAAAGATTATTCAATACCAAGGCACCTGTACTTTTTAGTCTTCGTTTCGATTGGTGCCCGTCAGCAATCAAAATACATTTTATACCAAGCGCCTTTGCCACTTCAAAATCATGGTTGGTATCACCAATCAGGAAGGTACTTTTCATTTTTACATCAAACGTATTCATAAGCCACTTACCACGTTCTTCTTTTGATACGGCATAATGATCATTAAGACCGGCAATACCTTCAAAATAATCGAATATGCCATTCATCTTCAGCGTTTTTTGAAGCATTTCCTGATGCATAGCCGAAAGCACAAACTGCCGACAGCCTTTATTCCTGAAATGACTTAGAACCTGGATAGCTGACGAGTGAAGAGGACACTTTTCAACACCGGATTCATATAAATCAATAAATTCATGTGCCGGAATGGAAAAATCTTCCTTGTTGAAATCAAAACCAATAGCGGTATAATAATCTTTTACCGGAAAAGAAAATACTTCCTGATAGCTTGCCTTGTTGAGTAATTCCAGTTGTCGTTTCCCAAGCAATAAATTAATTGATGAAATACATAAGCTGAGATCGTTGAGTAATGTTCCGTTCCAATCCCAGATGATGGTGGTTGGCAGCATTACGATTCAGTGACTTTTAGCTTATTAATAACAGGATTTGCATAAAGTTTCAGGAAGCGTTCCTGGATATCGGTAATCGGGAAATCAATGTGAATCATTGCTTGTTCAATCATAAGTTTGAAATTCTTCTTTTCATGATGAGTGTACCGATCCATGAAACGTGGCTCTGGCATAAGCATGTCGTAAGCAATATAATTGTTTGGCCAAAGTTTGTAATTGGCATATATCTGACGGTCGATAAGTTCAGCCAGTTGATTAATCTGCTGGTTTTTCTGTTCCTGTTTATTAGTTTCAACAGCAGGCAGTACAATGGGTACTCCAAATGAAAAGCGCATACGTCCTTTTGGATTAAATATTCCCATCGACATACTCTTCAGATCGTCTTTATTGGTTTTCTTCTGGCCATAATGCTCCTTCTTTATAAGTTCCTTCATTTTAGCCAACCCACAAGGTTCAATCTCATATGAAATAGAAACCGGAACAATGTTCAGTTCGTTGAACCCTTCAGTAAAAGTCTTTTTATTGCTCATATTAAGCATTTTGAGGACACTTTCCTGAGTTTTGTCAAATCCATTTTTGGTTCGGCCTTCCCTTTGGGCAATCCAAACAGATAAATTTTCTTCCGTAATAGATTTACGAATAAAGTGAGAGACAATATTAGATGATTTAAGCAATTCCCTCGGAGGCAGGTTTCGTTTGATAATAAAAGAACGGTTCAGTTTAACAGCATGTTCAATCCATTCATACAACAACAGATTATTTCCAATGGCAATCTGGGTAGTATTCATTCCCTTGTCAAAAATCAACAGGTTCAGCAATGCAGCATCTAAAATAATGTCGCGATGGTTTGAAATAAACAGGTAAGGTTTTTTTTTGTCCAGGTTCTCTATGCCGGTACACGACAAACCATCCGATGTTTTGTTAATGATCCAGTTCAGTAAATCATAAATAAATGTGCCCTGCAATTGCTTTATTTTTCGGATCATGCGCAATTGCAACTTTACCATCTCTACTTTTGGCCTGGTTTTAAAAAGATGAATCAAAACCCGGTCGAATGCCGGATCTTTTACCACCAACTTTATTTTTTGTTTAACCTCCTTGTCGGTATAGGGGCGAATATCATCGAAATTGATTTCCATGCTGATTTTTTTTAAGGGGACAAAATAACGAATTATAGAGCTATAATTTTAATCTAATTTGAAATTTTAATTCAGTTTTTTTATTTCCCTGTATTTCATTATATCCTGAGCCTATAGTTTCTGCATTATTATAAAAGAAATTTGCCAATTTCAGCCACATTTCAACATTTTTATTCATCTTATATTTCATATTGATATACAAACGGTATCCATCACCGTAATAGGCAGGAATTGCAAAAGTATAGAGTAAATCGTTTTCCCAGGCATATATGCGTGAGTTATAGCCATCAGTGTTAAACCAGGCAATGCGTGCCGAAAGATTTAATGGAATCCGGGTGGGAGAAACCTGGGCATCCTGGAATATCATGATGCCATTTTCTTTTTTCATCCCTTTATAACGTACGGTTTCTATCCGGGTTTTTAAAGCAATTATCTCCGAAGGAATATACTGAACATGTATTCGGTTTTTTCGGAACTGCTCAGTATGATTTTCATTTTTTTCATCTATTCTGAATTTTTTTTCTTTCTCTTTGTTTTTATATCGGAAATATAACTGGAAACGCTCCGAGGGACGATAATCGACCTGTGAGAAAACATCCCATCCATTTGAAGGGCCTGCCGTAGTGTATTTTAACCATTCGAAATGATAACTATCAATATATGCCGAAAAGGTAATATGCTTGACCGGTAGTATGCGAATGCCTGAATAAAGTCCGGTTTCGTTTGAAGCAAAACGGTTTTCTGCAAAAGGAGCTGACCATAAAGCATGATAATTTTTATTGAAATGTCGGAATAATAATGACAATTGAATACGATCGTGAAGGTAAGCCGTTGCTCCTTGCAATACTGCCTTACCTCCCGACTTTGAAATAGCAGATTCACCAAAAAACAGGTATTTCCCTTTATTGAACAGATAATCGATTCCTCCTGCAAAATTTTCTGTACCCCTGAAATTAAATTTATTATATAGCTGTTCAGCAGGTAGAAACGGCATATTAAACTTTCGGTATATAAATACAGCTCCCAGTTTCAGATTCCGAAACATGATGTTTCCTAATGCTCCTGCATTTAAATCGGTTATACTGTTTTTATCAGCAATTTCATTTTTAGTACGATGATATCCTGAGGTTTGAAGACTGGTAAAATGTTTGTTCAATGAATCAGCTGAAGCAAGATTTCCGTCGCTGTTTTTTTTCGAGATGAAGAAGTTGATTTTTGCATCTCCAATTGATATAGAAGTCGCAGCTCCCCTGAAGAAACGATTTTCATCGGTAGAGGTATATGGTCTGATGCCCTGGTTCGTTTTAAACACATCAGTGGCATATAAGGATTTGTTCATGGAAAAACCTTGCCAAAGCACCAGCCCCTGCCCGCTGCGGACAATGAAGTCACCCATGGTAATATTCTGTATGACCGGGTTAATCTTAACACTAAGATGAGCAGAGTAGAAATCAAAGCCGTATGGATTCGATCCTGAAAAAAAAGCTTCACCTGGATCTTTTTCTGCCGTAATTCCTGCTGAAATATTATCACCTGATTGAAATCTGTAGCGGGTATAATACCTGAACCTGTCACCTGCATATGGAACAATACCGTCTTCACCTTCCTTGTTTCCCCTGGGCATTTGAACAGTTCCAAGTGATCGAAGCAACATCTCATGCCGCCCGTATTTCAGAATTTTTGTAATGTTCACAGGTTCCTGCTCAATAGGACCGAACCAGATAAACGGCTCCATTCTCATAAGAACTTCCGGATCTAATCCCTCAACTACATTTAGTTCATATATGGAAAGTATTGGTCCAAGTGCTTTACGATATTCCAGCAATTTATAAATTTGAATATCGTTCATCAAATGAAGTCTTGAAAGTTGATTGCTCGTTGCCGTATTTATATTAAGAGGATTTATTGCATATTCTTCCAGATCTTCAATAAGGATGTTACTGTTTGTTTCATCTCCCTGCTCTTCAATAATTGATTCAATTATTGCCTCCAGTTGTTTTTGAGCTTCGGATTTTTGTGCCTGAATTACAGAGGTAAATCCGGTAAGAATAATCAACCCTATGAGTTTAAACACCAGCTTCATTGTAAATCAAACTGAACTGAAAGAGAAGGAGAATAACCGAGATTTCCATGATAGCCAAAGGCAAAGTCAGCAGTAAACCGACCGGTACTGTACCCAAACCCACCAGTAAATTTTACGGGCTTCCCTGAGGCGCCTATGCGGATTGCAAGGTTTTTTGCAGGTAAAAACTCAATGCCTGACTTTATAATGGTTGGGTAATCATTTCCCTTTTCCACCTCAAATACAACCAGCACGGATTTATCAAATGAATATTTTCCTCCTGTACGAAAAGTTAACGGTAATTCCTGCCTGCCCGATGGTAAATCAAAACCACTTTTTGCCGGATTGAATACATGAGCTCCCAGATGAAGCTTTTCGGAAGTCCGAAAAAGTATGCCCCCTTCAAAAGTGACGATATTAGCTGTATTTTCATTTTCGGGGAATCGCTGAGCAAAATAATCCAACTGCAGCCCTGCGCTCCATTTTTCAGATAACTGATGTGCGTAAGCAAGACCAACTTTATTTTCTCTGAAGGCACCTTTACCAAACTGATACAGACTAATACCAAAAGCACCCCGGCCTGCAGGCATCACCACTGAGCTTGCTGCCATCGATAATTCATCAATACCAAATTTTGACTCAAAATAAAAACCAGCTGACAGCCGGGATATTCCTGATAATCCCGCCTGATTATGAAAACCAGCCCAGGTATCGGAAATTGAAACCGAAGCATGCGATAATGCCATTGATCGGCCACCTGCCGAAAGATTATCTATTCCTTGAGAAAAGTTTGACAGGAGTATTAATAAAACAACTAAACCCCAAATTTTTATCTTATCGAGGATTACTCGTACCATTCAGGTTTTACTGGTTTTTAGTCTGGTATGGTTTTTTTTAAAATTAAAATTTAATTTGTTTTAAATTTATATTTTACTTCTGAAAGTTCCTGGTTTGCTTTTACAATTTTTTGCTTAAGGCTTTGCTTGTAGTCTACCATTTTTTGCATGAGATTTGTATCTCCTGTTGCCATTATTTGAACTGCGAGAATTGCTGCATTCATTGCACCATTAACAGCAACAGTTGCAACCGGAATTCCGGGAGGCATCTGTACTATGGATAAAACAGAATCGATACCGGACATGCCTGCATTAATAGGCACACCGATTACCGGAAGGGGAGTCATAGCGGCAATCACACCCGGAAGATGTGCAGCCATTCCTGCACCAGCTATAATAACCTTTACACCCCGATTCTTTGCTCCTTTGGCAAATTTTTCTACTTCATCGGGCGTGCGATGTGCCGATAATGCATTCATCTCAAAGGGAATTTCAAACTCCTCAAGTAATTGGGCTGCTTTGGCCATTACATCCAAATCGGATGTACTTCCCATAATAATACTAACTTTTGGCTCCATCTTTTAAATTATGTTTTCAGTTAATCAAATTGTTTTCGTTATTTTGCAATTTCAAATTTGTAAACGAAAATACAGCATTTAAGCTACTTATAAAAATAATTTTTCTGTAAATGAAGCAAGTTAAGATTTTTGATAAAAACTTTCAACTTTTTATCCCTTATGAGAAAATTAAAGCAACAGTAGAAAATATGGCTGAAGTCATGAACAGGGATTTAGCCGATAAAAATCCTCTGTTCATATGTATTCTAAACGGATCATTTATGTTTGCGGCAGAATTATATAAACGCATTGAACTGATAGAAACTGAAATATCGTTTGTGAAACTGGCATCCTATAACGGTGAAGAAACCTCCGGGAAGGTTAAGCAGCTTATAGGTTTAAACGAAAAAATTGAAGGACGCACAGTAGTAGTTCTGGAAGATATAGTTGATAGCGGATTGACTATTGAACACATTCAGGATCAATTGAAGCAATTGAATCCTGCCGAGGTGCTTATTGCAACTCTTCTTTTAAAACCTGATGCCCTGAAGAAAAAAGTGCAACTTAATTATATCGGTATGGAAATTCCCAATGATTTTATAGTAGGTTATGGACTTGATTATAACGGATATGGTCGTAACCTGATTGATATATACTCAGTTATTAATGAATAAAACAGAATATCATGTTGAACATTGTATTATTTGGACCACCCGGAGCGGGTAAAGGTACTCAGGCAGAATTTTTAATCAAGTCGTATGATTTAATTCATTTATCGACTGGTGATTTATTGCGTAATGAGATAGCTGCAGACACAAAACTTGGAATTGAAGCCAAAACTTTTATGGATAAGGGTGAACTGGTGCCCGATTCGGTGGTTATTGGAATGATAGAAAATAAGCTGGAAGCTAATAAAAATGCCAACGGTTTTATTTTCGACGGGTTTCCCCGAACGGTCGAGCAGGCTGAAGCGCTTGATGAACTGCTTCATCGTAAAAAAGCTCCCATTACAGCCATGTTAAGTCTGGAAGTGGAGAAGCAGGAGCTTATTAACCGGTTATTAAGCCGTGGAAAGATTTCGGGAAGGTCTGATGATCAGGACACGACGGTTATAGAAAACCGCATTAGTGTTTATAATGAAAAAACTGCACCACTCATTGAGTATTATAAAAAGCAGAATAAGTATTATAGTATTAATGGAATGGGAACTATTGAAGAAATAGCAGACCGTTTAAGGGATGTTGTTGATAAGCAAGCTTAGATATCCTAATATTAATGGCATTGTTATACTTAAGAAAAGGAATCAGAGGGGAGGAAAATGTCAGAGTCGAATTTTGTTGATTATGTAAAAATTCATTGCAGATCGGGCAAAGGAGGAGCTGGGTCTGCCCATTTCCGGCGTGAAAAATTCATTCCAAAGGGTGGACCCGACGGAGGTGACGGTGGTAGGGGAGGCCATATAATACTTGAAGGAAACCATCATAAATGGACCCTTCTCCACCTGAAATACAGCAGGCATATCCATGCTGAGAATGGAGAAGCTGGAGGAGCTCAGAAGAAAACTGGCTCTGATGGACAGGATGTTATTGTGGAAGTGCCTTTGGGAACAACTGCAAAAGATGCTGAAACAGGTGAATTTTTATTTGAAATTACCGAACATGGTCAACAAATTACTTTAATGAAGGGGGGGCGGGGAGGCCTCGGAAATGATCATTTTAAAACCTCCGTGAATCAAGCTCCCCGTTATGCCCAACCAGGAGAAGAAGGCGAGGAAGGTTGGCGGATTCTGGAGCTGAAAGTTTTAGCTGACGTTGGACTGGTGGGTTTCCCAAGTGCCGGTAAATCAACTCTGCTTTCGATTGTATCGGCAGCCAAACCTAAAATTGGAGATTACCCATTTACTACCCTTACCCCTAACCTGGGAATAGTTAGTTACCGCGAAGATAAATCTTTTGTCATGGCTGATATCCCCGGTATAATTGAAGGAGCGCATGAAGGAAAAGGTCTTGGACTGCGTTTTCTGAGGCATATCGAACGAAATCCGATGCTTTTGTTTATGGTTCCAGCCGACAGTGCAGACCACCTGAAGGAATATAATATTCTGCTTAACGAACTGGAAAAGTACAACCCTGAATTGCTCGATAAACAACGCTTTCTTACCATAAGTAAGGCCGATATGCTTGACCAGGAATTAATGAAGGAAATTAGTATTGAACTGAAGGGTATTCCCCACCTCTTTTTTTCCTCGGTCACAGGATTCAATATCCAACAACTTAAAGATAAAATCTGGCAAATTTTAAATAGTTAATGGAAGTCATTCATAAAATACTTGAACTTGACACTGATATTTTTCTATACCTGAACAGCTTTCACAGCGACTTTTGGGATACCATTATGCTGATGATTACCCGCAAAGAACCCTGGTTGCCATTTTTTGCTGTTATATTGTTTTATATTTTTAAAAATTTCAGGGGCAAGGCTTTAATGGTTTTTATATTTATTGGAATAACAATTTTGCTCAGCGATCAGATTTCTGTTTTTCTAAAAGAATCAATCCAACGATTCAGGCCGGTACATAATCCTGAAATTGAACATCTTGTCCATAATGTTTTGCGTAAAGGCAGCTTGTATGGTTTTGTTTCTTCACATGCTGCCAATGTGTTTGCAGTATTTGCCTTTTCAACCCGTCTGTTTCGAAACCGGGGTTTTTGGTTATTAATGCTGTTCTGGGCAGTTATAGTATCCTACTCAAGAATTTATTCGGGAGTTCATTATCCGCTTGACCTTATTGGAGGAGCTTTGCTGGGATGGCTAATTGGAATTGGTACATATAAAATGTTGATATTTTTTGAAGTACATTTCTTTCTGGCAAGAAATCCAAAGATTGAAACAACGAATCTTGCCCCACCACAATTGGGCATCATTTTTTTGGTGTTCATTATTTTATCTGTTACTGTTTTTATAGTTACTTATATACTGCACCATTACAACTATTTGTAAGATGGTAAAAAATGCTGCTGATTTTTATACAAATTGTAAGGAAACCTATAATAAAAAATTATCTGCGGTTTCAAATAAGATAAGGCTTTTTGCATGGTACAGGCTTTTTTCTTTTCTGTTTATATTTATTCCATTAGTAATATGGGGTTGGAACGGCCTGCCATCTTTAATTCCTTCTATAGTATTTGCTGTTCTATTTTTCTTTTTAGTGAAAAAAAACATTCAACTGGAAAAGCAAAAAAGATCATATCAAGTTTTAGTGAAACTCCTTACTGATGAACTGTTAGCTCTTGAACATAAGTTCAATCATTTTGAAAACGGTACGGAATTCTTAAATCCTTCTCATTTCAATTCCTATGATCTGGATCTTTTCGGGGAGGGATCATTATTTCAGTTCATCAACCGTACCTCAACTCAGGGTGGGAGGCAAAAACTGGCAGGATGGCTGCAAAAAGCCTTTCTCGGAAAAGAGGAAATAGAACAAAGACAGGAAGCTGTTCGTGAACTCGCTTCCCAACCTGAATGGCGGCTTAACTTTCTGGCGAACGGTAAACTTTTTAAGGAATCTCCGGAGGTAAATAATGAAATGATGCGTTGGTCGGAAGAGGAACTTTTGCTTAGCCGGCCTTCACTTATTCGCTGGCTGCTGGGAATCATTCCCGTTCTCACTGTTGCTGCAGCTGTTTATGCAATAATGGGAGGATCCTATTTCTGGTTCATCCTTATGGTCCTTACGCAGGGAATTTTGCTTTATTTTTCAAGAAAATGTGTGGCCTTATTTTATGATTAT
>JBEPWX010000005.1:8139-20103 GCA_041642235.1 Mariniphaga sp. | reverse complement strand
GAGGAGATTTTTTATGTACTCGAAGGCAGGTTTGAATTTATTCTGAACGATATTGAAAATCCATTCCAGGTATTATCGGGAAGTGTAGTCCATGTTCCTTCAAATGCAGTTCACACCTTTAAAAATGTAGGAGGCACACCGGGGAAGATGGTAGTTTTGCTGAAACCGGGAGAATTACTCAATTATTTCAGGGCTATCGGAACACCAATAAGAAACGAAAAGGACAGACCTGATTTAACACTCGTCCCTGATATTTCCAAAATCGACTTGTCGAAAGTCTTTGAACTGGCGCCCCTGTACAATATTGAATTCTTTCTGCCCGAAGTCATGAAAAATGATGTAAATTGAATTGAGATTAAAGTTTCGCAAATGATTGTTGTTGATCGAATAAAAAATAAAAAAGGCGAAGTTTATGCCAGATTGAGCTACGAACCGCAAAAAAACTATCTGCTAATGAAGTGGATGGGACCTTGTACTGAAGAAGAGGTTAAAACAGCATCGCTGCGCATGCTGGAGTGGCAAAAAAGAGAAGGGCAGAGAACCGGATGCCGGTTTCATGTTCACGACACCAAAGAAATAGAAGGTGCATGGGCCGGACTGGTTGACTGGATTAGCAACTACTTCTTTCCACTCAATTACAAACATGGTATGCGGTACAACATCAGCATCATTTCGCCCGATTTGTTTTCCAAACTTTCCTCACTTGAATTAAAAAACAAGAATTACAGCAAGATCGCAACAATCCTTTGCGAAACTATTTCCCAGGCCGAAGCATGGATTACCGGAAAAAATCTTGAGTAATGATTTACCGGCTTTTACGGCTGTTCCAAAATCTCGAATAAAATTGATTTTAAATTTATCTTCATATTTATAAAACTTTCAACTGTGTTATAATGAATGCTTCAAAAGTTATTATACTCAAAATGCTGTTGTTGTGGCCACTGTTTACATTTTCACAACAATTCTGGACCCTCACTAATGAGTTCTGGGGTGGTCCTAAAACAAGCATCACATTAGTAGATGATTCTGTTTTATTTGTAGGTACAACTTCCGGGATTTTAAAAAGCACCGACGATGGCAATCGCTTTGAAAAAGTTCTTTCAGCATCATCGGTATATTCTCTTTTTTCCACTTCGCAAGAAAAAATTCTTGCCGGAGGAAACGTGAAAAATAATTTTTCAGAAGATTTAGGAATTACATGGGATTCTGTTGCGCTTAATTCAGTATTTCCAGTCAATAATTTCATTGAAAATGAGGAAAAAACTTTGCTTGCCACTACCTTAAATTTCAATGAGGGAGATGGAGTTTTTTATTCGGAAGACATTGGAAGCACCTGGGAAAACCGGAGCAATGGGATAGGCAGTTTGTTAGGTTGCGAAAAAATAGCAACAGATAAAAACGGCCGGCTCTATTTGATGATATCTGATAAACAGTCAACCGGTAATGGTGGACTATTTATTTCAGAAAACAATGGGCTGCTGTGGAAAAAAATTTCCATCAATCTTGATTCGATAAACGGACCGGTAAAAATTACTCATACCACCGGATTGTCTATCTCTCCGGATGACAGCCTTTACCTTAGTTTTTATGGTGTTGCAACAAACTATCTTGTTCAGCTGAATATCTGCAAAAGCATTGATGATGTACCTCTTAATAATTCATGGAAGTTATGTAATGTAGATAAAACCGCTAAATGGTGGGAAGACAAACCTTTAAACAATATTCATTTTTCGCAAAATGGCGACCTGTATAGTTCTTACACCGAAACTGTGAACTACGGAGCAACCTACTATTTAAAAGCCAAAGATAAAAATTGGAACAGCATTGATTACGGACTGGGTACTTCAAAAGACGGATGGAGGCATGAACAAATATTTGCAGAAAAAAAGTCAGGCAGGATTTTTATGGTTCAATACCTCGATGAACGAATTTATACCACCGATAAAAGTTTGGTAACTGACATTAATCCACCAAAAAGAAACCCTGTGTCAATTCAGGTGTACCCAAATCCGGTAAAAGCAAGTGATAAGTTATCTGTTCAGATTCCCAAAACAAGCGGTTATATAGAAGTATCAATCTACGATTTAACCGGCAAAAAAATTTCAATGAACTCCATTTCGGACAATACATTTAAAATTACTGGTCAGGTAAAATCCGGAACTTATATTCTTGCTGTAAAATATCAGGATACCGTTTTTACAGAAAAGATCCTGATCAATTAACGGTTCTCCAAAAATTTATTTCATAAAAATAAGGTTGATACAAAATGGTATCTGAATACTGTAATTTACAAGTCAATTCTTCTTTTTTTTCCATGAAATGGTTACTTTTTTTCGTCCCCATTCCTTTGCCAGTTCCTCATTTTTGCCCATATAAATATCGATGCGGTTGCTCCAGCGGGCGTTCATTTTATCCAAAACAGTATATACGCCGGGAAACCCTTCAATTTTTACCTTTTTGTTGTGTGTGAGCCCCAATCTGATTAAATCTCTCGAAACAGCAATTGTTTTCATTCCTGGTTCCAACGTATCGCCCCAGGCAGTTATCTTAGAATGCTCTGCATGGGTTTGTTCAGCCAGTGAATTATAAGCAGTTGCAGTTACTTCTTTGGTTACTGTTTCGTATTTGTTACAGGCTGTAAAAAATAGGGTTAAGAATAGCAGCTGCTTAACAATTAATTTCCCTTTATTAGCTGAAAGTTTATTTCCTGTTGACTGTTTCACAAAATAATTTTAAATCGAATGATTTTTTTCATCCGGGTTATGTAATATTTAACAAGCGGGATAAATTTTAGTTTGTATTTTGACAAGGTTGATGTCCTCTTGTTTTAGTTATAGGAGCACTGGCACTTTCTGCACTCAAGGAGCAACTTTAAGCATGCCGTTTATGGTCCGTGGCACTATTTGTCCCTTTTCAAAATCGCTTAGTACCATGACTTTTTACCAGGCACTATTTGGTGGTCTGCATCCCCAGCCTAAACTGTGAAAACGAAATTCTGCCAGCAAATGCATCCACCATCTCATTTACAGTATGCAGAACTTTATCCAGCCGATGTTCTGCTTCAAGATTCAATATGAAATGTTGGGGGTTTCATGAGACATTACTGAATGCCGTTACAAAATTTGTTGCAGGAAAGAAAGCTTCAACTTAACACTAACTTCCAATATTTTATATATGATATTATAAACCATTTTTCCATTTTTCTATTTGCTTCTGTAAATCATTAATATTAGAATAGTGACTTATTTTTACCGTATTGTTAGTATATAAACTATTCTCAATCTCTTGTTCTGTCATTTCTAAATTCAATGCTTTATTAAAAATTGATACTCTCCTTCTTAATTCAGGAATAAAGTCTTCAGTTGCAAAGTCTTCCCACCCGGTTTTTATAATATGTTCAAAAATTGGCTTATAAAAAACTATACCGGTAAACATGTCTCCATATGTCAAATTCTGAGTTGAATCAAAGGGTATAACATCAAAATCCTCATCACCAAATGGAGATTTTTTTAAATCAAACCCAACATTCGTTTTATGAGATTTTTCAAACATATAATCCCACATGCCTGCCTTAACTACATTTGGGACTCCTTCTTCCGGCAATCCTAATCCCATAATATAAACACTGCCAACCTTCTCACTATATCGGTCACGGAGATATCGACCCGAGTTTTGTCTGGATTCTCCTAAGAAGATATGATCTTTTAAAAAAGCATGCTTATAATTCATAATAACCAATGCTTTGTTTCTTGGATCAGCATCAAATTGAATTGCATCAAACTTTTTAATAATATTCTGAGCCATTATGCTGTCCCTTAGTTCAGTCTTTTCCTCAAAATCCTTATAACTTTGAACGGTGTTGCACTTAGACCAATCGAACTCAATGTCTACAGGGTGAAGTTTCAGCTTTTTCTTAACTTTAAGACTCTGATTTAATTTGAATAATTCTCCCAGGAACCACGGATAACTATAACAATGCCAATAGGGGTTGTAATCAACCTCTCTGAAAATCGACGTGACTTGATTTCTTGTTGTTAATGAATCCTTATACTCACTTGATAAAAACCCATTAATAGTTTCATCCATATTGACTACACCTACTTCAGAAAAAATATGGCCAACATTATCAATGAAATAAGGATCTTTAACTATTTCTAAAAACAGCTCATATTGTGTAAATTCCTTGTGATCTCGTTCACATAAAATTACGATATCATAGTCCTCAAATTTTTTTATAATGTATTCTTTAGCTGACAATTCCTGTTTTTCAAGAAAATGGATATAGTTAGCTTTCTCATCATCAGGAAGGCAAGAATTTAAGAAAAAAACAACAATTAATAGTTCAAGTATGATAGCTGATCTTTCTTTCATTGGAAACAGTTTAAAAATTAAATCTTTTCAATTTAAAATGCACAGTAACTTATAGCAAATTTGATTAGTTACTGAATGCCGGTTACTTCCCTGTTGAATAGTACCGGGGCTGATAAGGGGTGTAACCCAAATACAATTCTGATGAAGGAACCTTTGCATATTTTTCTTTTAGCTCTGCAGAAAGAATTTTTGATGCTTCTCCAATAATTTCAAAGTTTCTGAATGCTGTATCAACTGTTTTATAAACTCTTTTGAACTCATTGAACGAATACGGCTCTTGTTAGACAAATCTTAAAATCATTATCATTCGAATATGAAATTATTGCAATAGGCATCCATTTTTTCCAAATTTTGATATTGAGCAAAAGTAAATTTATCCAATTGAATAAATTCGTTTTTATAGATGAATTTCCCCCTGTATTTCATCCCCTTTAAAAATTCAAATGTTTCCAGAAGCTTATCCTTTCCGGCATGCCTGGCCTCTATTTCTACCAAAAGCCCTGGCTTTAGACTATGTAATAATTCGCTGGCCCCTTTTAATACATTTAATTCATGTCCCTCTACATCAATTTTTAAAAAGACAGGTTTTAACTGGTGCAGTTGAATATAGTTATCCAATGTCTGGGTGGTTACTTCTTCAATTTTGCTGATTTCGCCTTCTGATTTTGAAGAAAGCAAGGAAGCTCCCGGCGATGAATCCTGCCTGATTTTATTGACAGGGATAAATAACTTTTTCTTCCCCCCGGAATCCGAAAGCGCCAGATGTTCCACCTTCACGTTTTTCCAGTTGAGCGACTTCCTGACCGAATCCAGATACCTGTAAAGAACAAGCTGTGGTTCAAATCCAACAATAAATCCCTCTGTTCCAACACATTTTCTCATAAAATTTAAATAGCCGCCTTTGTGAGCACCGATATCAAAAGCAGTATCACCGGGTTTTAAACTACTCTTAATAAATTTCATCCCTCCCACGTCGTTTTTTACCCGGTATCTGAACGTTCTGTACCACAAATTAAAATTCTCTATCATAACTTATCCACGTTTTTAAATCATTCTTTTAATAAAATTGTCACCTATGATTAAGGAATAAATTACCGGCATTTTTAATACTTTTTCCTGTTCTTGTTTTTTTCTTTTAAAAATCATTATGTATGTTTGCTTTCTCCTTTACCTGTCCATCCATCTGCTGTGGCAATTTTGTTTCTATATAAAATAATTTTATTTCCGAACAAATATAGACAACATACTTATACCTCTTCATGACAAAGTCTCCATTCCAACCCCTTCTTTACCTTCTCCTTACTATATTCGGATTTTCTTCGTATCAAATTTGTATTAAACTCGTAATTTTGCGAATTTGGTGCGAAGTTAATCCGAAATTAATGCATAGGTAAATACAACTTGAACTAAATTTGATATTAACCAGAAGGAACTTTAATGTTGCCGATAGTTGTGGGAGAAAATCACCTCGAAAAACCATGAAAATGATATTCCAGCCTCAACATTTTCCTTTTACAACTGTATTATATACAGTTATTAAAAAAATATCTACAAAATGAAATCACTATTAGCTGCTTTTTTTATTTTTTTGTCATTAACTATTTTGGCACAGAACGGTCTCAGCAAGGGAGACAAAGTCCCTTCCTTTTCAGCCACTGCCGATGACGGAAGTACCTGGGAACTTAAAAACAATATGGGGGATAAATTCCTGGTAATCTATTTTTATCCGGCGGCAATGACAGGTGGCTGTACTGCGCAGGCATGTGCCTACCGTGATTTAAGCAGTGAACTGGCATCACAAAATGCCCGGGTGGTAGGTGTTAGCGGTGATAAACCGGAAAGCCTGCAGTTTTTTAAAAAAGCCCATAACCTGAACTTCACCCTGCTTTCTGATTCTTCGGGTGAAATTGCACAGTTGTTTGGAGTTCCCACCCGCAGCGGCGGTAAATTTAAAGGTGAATTTGGAGGGCAGGATTTTGAACTGGAAAGGGATGTTACAACAAGCCGCTGGACATTCATAATTGATAAAAATGGTAAAGTTGTTTATAAAAACGAACAGGTAAATGCTTCGGAAGATTCGCAGGAGGTTTTAAACTTTCTGAGAACTAATTCATAAATATCTTGAGTTTCATTATTTTCCGAAAAAGTCTGTATGTATAAAAAAAATAACCTTCCCTTTCCTGATACTTATTTCTCTGGTATTATCATCTTCTTTTCCGGGTTATTAAAGGACCCATACGGATTCCTGAGGTTAAAATACATTACGATATTGATGGTGAAAGAAAAACTGAAGAAATAACCGATACCATGGCTGTATTGACCAGGAGCGGGAATCTGAAGCTGGTGTTCCTGTTTAACGGCGCCGGCAACCGGCTTCCGCGGGGGTGGGATTTTTAACCGTTTGTTCTTTCAGCTTAACGGCATTTCCTGCTGAATGGGTTCTTCCGAAAAACTATCGGACTGAGATTCTTTATCAAGCATTTTTTTTGGAAGCTCCCTGGTAGCCTTCGCCCCTAATTTCCGGAGACGCTCAGTGGCATTGACCAGATTTCCACGACCTTCCGACAGTTTTTTCATGGCATCGCTGTATGTATTTTGCGTAGTACGGAGGTTATTCCCAATTTTTTCCATATCGCCAATAAAGCCTACAAACTTATCATATAAAGCACCACTCTGGCGTGCAATTTCAAGGGCATTACGTGTCTGGTTTTCCTGCTGCCATATTGATGAAATGGTTCGCAGTGTTGCAAGCAAGGTAGATGGACTTACAAGCACTACCTTTTGATCCCAGGCATATGAGAATAAATCATGATCGGCCTGTACTGCCAGGCTAAAGGAAGATTCAATGGGAATAAAAAGCAGCACAAAATCGGGGCAGTTAAGGTTCAGTGCCGACTGATAATGCTTTTCACTTAGCCCTTTTATGTGGGTCTTCAGACTTAAAAGATGTTCCTTTACGTGCATTGCCCTTTCCTCTTCTGTGGCGGCATTCACTGCTCGTTCATAGGCAATCAGTGAAACTTTTGAGTCGATAATTATATGCTTATTGTCGGGCAGATTTATCACAATATCGGGCTGCAACCGTTTGCCGTTATCTGCAACATGGCTGTACTGTTTCTTATACCCTTGTTCCCCCTCATTCAGGCCTGAGCGTTCAAGTATTCGTTCAAGCACCACCTCACCCCAGTTTCCCTGTTTTTTCACATCACCTTTAAGTGCCCGTGTAAGGTTTTCAGCCTCCGTGCTCATACGGTTATTCAAATCATATAATTTTTTCAATTCAGCTCGTAAATCGGTCTGGTCTTTTAACCCTTTCTGATAGGTATCCTCAACCTTCTTTTCGAAAAGGAGTATTTTCTCTTTCAGAGGGATCAGTACCTCTCCAATATTTTTTTGATTGGCAAGAGTAAACTCCTCGCTGTTCTTTTTAAGGATTTTCCCTGCAATATTTTCAAATTCGGAAGTAAATTTTTTCTGAATCTCTTCCAGCTCACTTTTTTGAGATTGCAGTTTTTCCTGCAGATTAAGATAATCAGCTTTTGCCTTTTCCAGTCGGCCGGTAAGTATAATGTTTTCTTCTCTGAGTTTCAGCAAATCGATTTTTTGGTTTTCTGTTTCCGATTTGAGTAAAACACACCTTTCATCGGCAACCAATGCCTGTTTTTCAGCTAGTATGCGCAGGTTATCCAACTGCTTTTCCTTTTCCGCACAACTGGCAGAAAAAATAGACATTTTTTTTTGATACCTAAGGTGAATTAAATAAATAGCTGTAAGTGTACCAAGCAAAACAATGCTGATGAGCAGAAAAAACAGGATGATATCCATTCCGGTAATTCTTTGAAAGGTTAAAAAATCGGTTCAATTTAGCCAAAATGTTAATTTCTGCCTTTCATCCGGAAAGAATTTTATCACCATTTATACACAATGGAGTTAATATTCATGCCGGCACCCACAGAACAAAGTACAACATAGTCACCTTCATTAATCTCCTGACCTTCAATTTTACCTTTCAGAACAAGATCGAGTAATGTAGGTACTGTAGCTGTAGACGAATTACCAAGGTAGCGGATGCTCATTGGCATTATACCTTCCGGAATTTCTTTAATGTCATATAATTTGAACAGCCCATTCAGAATAGCTTCATCCATTTTTTCATTTGCCTGATGAATGAGGACCTTTTTAATATCGCTTAATTCAACTCCTGCTCTTTCAATGCTTTCCTTAACCACGGCAGGTACATTTTTAATGGCATAAATGTAAAGCTTATGCCCTGACATTTTAATCCAGAGCTCGTTACCTTCATATTCCGGATTATTCGAATCACCAAGAGTCAGCAAATTTGCATGGGTAACTGAATCGGAACGGCTTGCATGTGAAATAATACCAACAGGTTCATGACTTTCCACTGCTTCTACGATAGTTGCACCGGCACCGTCGGCATAAATCATGGAATCGCGGTCATGTGGATCGGAAATTCGTGATAACACATCGGCTCCTACCACCACACCTCTTTTCATAAAGCCACTTTTTATAAATGCATCAGCCACAATCATTGCCTGGGTCCAGCCGGGGCATCCTGAAATAATATCGTAGCAAACAGTCTTTGGATTTTTAATGTGCAGCTTCATTTTTACTTTGTTGGCAATGCCAGGAAGCATATCACTGCGAACATTTCCTTCACTGATATCGCCGAAATTATGAGCTACAATAAGGAAATCAAGACTTTCCATCGAAATTTCTGCCGACTGGCATGCATCTTTAATGGCAAGTACTGCCAGATCAGAGGTTATCTGGTTATCGTCGACATATCGCCGCTCTTCAATATTGGTAATATCTTTAAACTTCCGGATGATTTCTTCATTCGTTTTATTAAAGGGTTTCCCGGTTGCAGCATCAAAGAACCGATGATTTTTGAAGTAATTGTTTTTTACAATTTTAGGAGGCAGGTAACTTCCTGTTCCTATAATACGTGTGTAAATATCTTTTGTCATACTGTTTTTCAGCTTATTTTCCTGTCGAATATCTTTAAACTCATTTTATGTCCGTCAAATACACCATACGAAAAGTGGGTAATCCAATCCCCCAGCAAAATCATTTTTGAATTGTTATTAATTTCAACTTCAGCCATCCTGTGCCGGTGGCCAAAGATAAAATAATCAATCCACTCTTTCTCAAGGTAATTTTCTGCAAATCGATACATGTTTTCATTCTTAACATTAAATTCTTCTTCTCTGTTCAATTTTGACAGCCGGCTCGATTTTGACCAGCGGTGGGCAATCCGGAATGCAAAATTAGGATGAAGCCTCGCAAATATCCACTGGAGCTTTCTGCTGGAGAATATTTTTTTAAGAAACAGATATCCTTTATCATCGGGGTCGAGGCCATCACCATGGGCAAGAAAAAATTTTTTGGTGCCGATTTGTGTCACAAACTCTTTATAATGTACCTTTAATCCGGTTTCCTCAGATAAATAATCAAACACCCACAGGTCGTGGTTACCTGTGAAAAAATGTACCGGAACCCCGCTATCGGTTAATTCAGCCAAACGGCCAAGAATGCGTGTAAATCCCCGGGGCACAACCTTCTTGTATTCAAACCAGAAATCAAATATATCGCCCATGAGGTAGAGTTCAGCCACATCATCACGGATAAAATCAAGCCACCGGGCGAACAGCATTTCCCGTTCACGATTGTTTTTTAAAGCCGGCGCTCCCAGATGTACATCTGAAATAAAGTATATTTTCCCTTTTCCTGACAAGATATATCGATTGTTAATTTCCTGCTAAATCAATTCAGTAGCTGCGTTAAAACCTTGTCGAGCTGAGGTCCCTTCAGGTTTTGGGCAATAATTTCACCTTCATCGTTCAACAGATAATTATAAGGTATGTTCTGAATATTATACATAACCACTGCTCTGTTACTTCCTTCCATATCTCCAACATTAATCCATGATAATTTATCCTGATCAATGGCATCCAACCATTCAATGCGATTGTCATCTACACTAACCTGGTAAATTTCAAAACCTTTATTTCTATATTTCCGGTAAGCCTCTACAAGTACCTCATTCTGAATACGTGAACTTCTGTCGACAGCTGACCAGAACTGCAATAAAACAACCTGTCCCCTCAGAGAAGAAAGGGCAATTTCCTTACCGTCAGGATTTGGCAATAAAATATCGGGACTGTTTTCACCTCTCTCCTGAATGAGCTGCTTTAATTTTACTGCCTCCTCTTCCTTCAACAGCTCCAGGGTATTTTGGTATAATGCTTTCACATGACCTGAGTTAGGATAAACCGTATTAAGGGCAGAAGCAGCTACCCGCAGAGTATGCAGATCGTTTATAATGTATTCGTTATCATCAAATTTTTGATAAACAGCCATAACACTTGACATAGAAAAAGGATTTTCCATAACAAATTGCCTGGAAAATTCAATTTGCTCCTGTTTTATGGAATCATACATAATACTCCATTGCCTGTTCATCTGAACGAAATCAGGATTTCTGCTGTACATATTGCTAAGTGATTGAAGAGAATCAAGTTTTTTACGTGTTTTATACCACTGGTCGTTTAAAACTTTAACTTTTTCGGAACCTATAGAACCATCAACTTTGTAATTCCGGCCAAAATCAGCAGCATCGGCTTCAATTACAACCTGTTCAAGTGAATCAATTAAAAGTGTAATAAATTTATTTTGGGTAAGCTTCAGCAAATAAAAAGAGGGATTATCTGTTACTCCGGTAAATTTAAATTCTCCGTTTTTATTAAGCTTAACTGAATCGATTGGAGTGGTAGTTGCTACATGCAGTTTTTCAAGATATATGGGTTGTCCTTCGGCGTGAGTTATCTTCCCGCTTACCGAAAAACGGCCTTCGTTTTTACTACAGCCACTTGCCAGCAAACATGCAATTGTTCCTGCAACGACTAACTTGCTAAGTTTCATCATTATCCTTTTCAATCCTAATTCCTTTTTGATTTTTACTCCAATTCGCTGTATAAATCAACTTAAATTTTCTGCAGCGAAAGTTATATTTTATGGGCATGTATTTCCATACCCAATTCATTTCTTTCTGATTAAAGGCCGTAAAATTATAAATTTCCCCTGTTCACGAACCATCATTTTCAGAAAATAACATTATTTAAAGTTTTAGAATAGATTTCAACTTTTCATTTATCATGCTCCTCAATTCAGGAAAAAGTTTTATGTTCGCTGACAGCAAAGCAACAGTGTGAAGATACATACAGATATAAATCAGTTTAGTGCAAATAAACCTGTGGTAACCCTCGGCACATTCGATGGTGTTCACCTTGGACACCAAAAAGTTATACTCCGATTAAGGGAAATTGCACGGGAATATGAAGGAGAATCAGTAATATTTACTTTTTATCCTCATCCCCGATTGATAACTAAACCGGAAGAATCAAGCCTGAGGTTACTGACTACCCTTGAGGAAAAAAAAGAACTTTTTGCACAATCGGGAATCGACCATCTGATTGTTTTTCCTTTCACTAAAAGTTTTTCTGAACTGACTTACGCTGAATTTGTAGAACAAATTCTAGTTAAAAAGATGAGAACTCACTGTCTGGTGGT
>JBEPWX010000005.1:0-8129 GCA_041642235.1 Mariniphaga sp. | reverse complement strand
GTAGGTTACGATCACCGATTCGGAAAAAACAGGGAGGGTAGCTTTGAATATTTGCACGATTGCGCTGAGAAATACGGCTTTAAAATAGAAAAGCTGGAAGCTTTTTTGGTTGATGAAGCCAATGTAAGTTCCACCCGAATCCGGAATGCACTTCAACAGGGGGATATTAAAAAAGCCAACCGTTACCTTGGCTATAGGTTCACACTGCACGGGACCGTGGTGGAAGGTGAACGTGTGGGACGAAAACTTGGGTTTCCAACTGCCAATATTGAGGCTTCCGATCCGAATAAACTTATCCCAGGCTATGGTGTCTATGCAGTGGAAGTAATGCTTTCAGGAAAAAAATACCTGGGAATGTTGAATATCGGCTCGCGGCCAACTTTTAACAATAATGCCGATAACCGCAGCATTGAGGTACATATTTTTGATTTCACGGGCGATATATACCGACAGGAAATTACCCTGATATTTGCCGGAAAAATTAGGAAAGAACAAAAATTCAGTGGAGTTAAAGCCCTCACAGAACAGCTAAAAAAAGATAAAGTTGCTGCTTTGGAATTACTTTCCAAATACTAATTTATTCAACCTTTATCATCCGTTCCAATAATGTTCCGTCAGGCTGCTTTACTGCAAGGGTATAATTTCCTGCCTCCTCAAATGTATGAATTAAGGACTTTCCATCAAGCAGAACAATAATAGTCGGGTATAATTGAGAATTAAGCGATAGTTTTCCCCAGGCTTCCACTAGAATCTCCCGTTCCTGCTCATCTAAATTAAATTGGTGAAAACTGTAACATCCGTTGTTTCCGACTGTTCCAAAGAAGTCCACAACAAAAGGTTCATTTCTGGTAACAATCTCAGGGACCGATATACTATCGACCGGAATAAGAAAATAGTTATATTCCTATTCGTCCTTGCAGGATACAAAACTTCCGCAAAAAAAAACCAGAAAAAGAATGATTACAGGTACAAAATAATTCTTATAGTATACCATATAGTTTTAAACACATTCGTATGCAGGATGCAATTTTTCACTGCCAGGTTGTTTCAGCAGACTATTTTGTATTGCTTTTCCTGACAAGAACAGCAGAAATGGGCAGGTGATCAGACATCCTGTAATTATGGTTTTGAAAATTAAATGATTCAAATTGATCGCTGTGGAAAATATAGTCGATACGCAATGAAGGCAACTTATTGATGTAAGTACGCCCCACACCTTTCCCTGAGGAGATAAAGGCATCATTCAGGCCTCTGCTTAGTTGCTGGTATGAATAAGATGCAGGAGTATCATTCAAATCACCACAAACTATTACCGGATAGGGCGATTCCTTAATTAATGCCTGTATAGCCTCAACCTGGCCGGCCCGTATCTGAAATCCGGTCTTTAGCTTTGAACCCATAATGCGGGCTTCCTGCAAGTCTTCTTCGTTTTTAAGTCCCGAGTCGATAATGCCAAAATTTTTCGGATCAATTCCGTAAGAATGAAGGTGTACGTTAAACAGTCTTATCGTGTCGGTATCAATGAGCAAATCGGTATAAATGGTTATGTTCCTCGATTGTTCAAAGCGGACTTCATTCATCCGGATAATAGGATACCGCGACATGGTAATCGAGCCGAAAGTTTTGCTTGACCGGGCAAACTGATAATGGTTGATGAACTCCAGATCTTTCACTGTTTTGGAGAGGTTGAAAATTCTATTTTGTCGTAATCTTGCTTCCTGCAGGCATATAATATCGGGTTTGTGTTCACCTAAAAAACGAATTATTTCCAGTGAAACATTTTCCTGTGAATCCGTATTATCTCCTCTGAAATGGTGTACGTTGTAGGACATGATTTTAATATCGCCCGAATCTGTAGATTTTTCCTTCAGTTGCACATATCTTGTCAGGAATCCCCATCCTGCAATTAAAGGTATAAACGAAATCAACAGATACTTCGGACTTATAACCAGCCAGAATCCAATGAAAATAATATTTACAACTGCAATAACCGGATAAGCCAGGCCAAAAAAGGATGGAATCCACCACTTTACCGGAGATATGTATCCTGAAAGATAAGCCATTAAGAGCGCAATGACCGCAAGAAAATTCAGGCCCAGTATTATAAATTTAAAAAGCTTCCTCACTATTAACTTCTAATTTCTGAATAAACGCAAAATTGCCAAAGATATTTAATTCCGGGTATACCTGTTAATGAATATTATCATTCATAGGGTAGTTTTTTGGAAACTTTATTTGCGGCATCGCAACATTCTGTTTTTCCCAAACAAGTCTCTTCTGATTTCTGCCGCTCTGAATCCATACTGTTTAACCAGTTCAATCATCTCACTGCCAAGATTTTCGTTTATCTCAAAAAACAACCATCCATTTGCATCAAGGAACAGGGAAGCAAATTCAGCAATCCTGCGGTAAAATATTAACGGATCGTCGTCGGTCACAAACAAGGCTTTTTCAGGTTCAAACTTCAGTACATTAACCTCCATGTTTTTCTTTTCCGACTCCCTGACATAAGGAGGGTTACTTACAATGGCACTATACTTCTTCCAGGACGCAGATTCCCAATTAAGAATATCAGCATTGAAAAAATTCACTGTAAAATTATTTAAATCAGCATTTTCACGGGCGATATCAAGTGCCTGTTCAGAATTATCAATGGCATGTACTTTTACACCGGGAATAAGTTTCTTAATCCCCAGTGCAATGCAGCCGCTGCCTGTTCCTGCATCGAGCAATGCAGCCGTAGAGGGAAGTTCTGTTTCTGCAATCCAGTGCACCAGCTCTTCTGTTTCGGGACGGGGAATTAAAACGGAAGGAGTGACCAGTAATTTCATTCCTAAAAACTCAGTCTCACCAATTATGTATTGAATCGGCTCATAAGCTTTTAGCCGCACCACCATCTTCCTGATTTTATGCCGATCTGATTCACGCAGTACATGGTCCCGCTTAATCAACTGTTGAGTGTAGCTTAAACCACAGACCTGCTCAAGTATCAGCCTGGTAAAAGCTTTTATCTCCGTTTTGGGATATAAACTGTTTAATTCCTGCTCAATGTATTGAATAGTCGCCCTCATTGTGTTACTTTTGGCAGGTCAAATATACTTTTTTCCACGAAATGGACTTATCTGAAGTATACATGTCACGCTGTATCGAGCTCGCCCGTCTGGGGATAGGAAATGTTTCACCGAACCCAATGGTAGGCAGCATAATTGTATACCATGGAAAAATTATTGGTGAAGGATTTCATCAGCAATATGGCGGCCCTCATGCAGAAGTAAATGCAGTGAATGCGGTTCCGGATTCCACCCTGCTAAAGGACAGCACATTGTATGTATCACTTGAGCCCTGTGCCCATCATGGCCTTACCCCTCCCTGTTCGGATCTAATTATCGAAAAACAAATACCCAGGGTAGTGATCGGCACCACTGACCCATTTTCCGAAGTGGCAGGCAAAGGAATCGGAAAACTTCGTAAGGCTGGCGTGAAGGTTGAGGTGGGAATTCTCGAAAAGGAATGCCATGAGCTAAACAAACGTTTCTTTACCTACCACGAAAAACAACGGCCATACGTTATATTAAAGTGGGCCCAGACAGCCGATGGGTACATTGATACCGACCGCAGCCGCAAAAATTTCGGTACACCCACCTGGATTACAGGAGATCTGGCCCTGATGATGGTTCATAAAATACGTTCTGAAGAGAATGCCATCCTTGTGGGTACCAATACAGCCTTAAAAGACAATCCGTCACTTACAGTACGCCACTGGTCGGGGAAAAATCCTATCAGAGCTGTTATTGATAAAAATCTGCGACTGGCAAAATCAATAAATCTTTTTGATGGAGTTGCAGAAACCCTAATTTTCAATTCACAAAAAGAAGGCAAGGAAAAGTACAATACCTGGGTCAAAATTGATTTCAGTAACGAAATTACTTCCCAGGTTCTGAATGCCTTGCACGAATATAAAATACTTTCAGTGATTGTAGAGGGAGGAAAACAACTCCTCGAAAGTTTTATTCATTCGGGATTATGGGATGAGATGCATGTTTTTACAGGATGTAAATTTTTTGCAGGCGGAATAAAAGCCCCTGCAGTTACTGGCAATCTCACTGCTGAAGAATGGTTTGATTCCGACAACCTGAAAATATTTCTCAATTATTAAAAGACAATACTTTTAGGTCCCCCAGGCATTATTTCAATATTCAGCACATTTTCAACATATTGAAAATAATAAAACAATTTATGATTTAATTCAAACCCATAATCAACTGTTGGTTCATATCCGATGATGGGTTCAAAAAAAGCGTTTCCTGATTGAGTGGCTTTATAATTCCAGGCATTTACATACCGGTGATTCCAATTTTCATAAAAATGCTGACCACGGTATTTTGAAGGCTGATCCTGCAACATATACCATGTCTCGAATTTTGAGTCGAAAGTTTCAAGTCTGTATTCAATCGAGTCACTTTCTTCTTCTGCCTCTCCGTCTATTTTTACCTGAGGAATATTTCGTGTTGTGGAACAAGCAATCCCAATAAGTAAGATAGCTGCAAAAAATAATAGTTGTTTCATTGCTTATTTTTTAATGTGAACCTTAATTCAAATACGAAATTCGTTCCAAAATTGTTTTTGAACTGAAATTTTATGAAATTTATCACGCAAACATCAATGCTGCATATTTATGGAGGCTGGATTGGATTTCTGGAAAGTTTTTTCATTACTGTTTCTTTTAACCGCCATACCGGTTTCCATTATGATAATTTGGGAGAAGCGATCACCGTATAAGACTGCTGCATGGATACTGGTATTAGTTCTTCTGCCAATATTTGGAGTAATTTTTTATCTTTTTTTCGGGCAGGAATACCGAAAGAAAAAACTTTTTTCGCGTAAGGGATTAAAAAGCCTGAATAAATTCAGACAGTTATCTTTCAGGCAACTGCGAAAATTTGAACATACCCTCCGGAATCTCACCCCACAGGTTAGGGAAAAAGAAAACATTATAAGGCTTCTTCTCAACAATTCAAACGCCCTGGTTACCTATGCAAGCCATTTAAAAATTTTAAATAATGCTGAGGAAACTTTCAAAGCCATTTTTGCTGCCATCGAAAAAGCCAAACATCATATCCATATGGAGTATTACATTTTTGAAAACGATAAAATAGGAAATCAATTTAAAAACTTACTTATAAAAAAAAGCCGCGAAGGTATTATTGTCCGCATCATCGTGGACGATGTCGGCAGTTGGGGATTAGATAAAAAGTTTATGTCCGATCTCCGCATCAACAATATAGAAATCTATCCTTTCATGGAAGTACGTTTTCCACGGCTTACTTCACAGGTAAATTATCGTAATCACCGGAAGATTCTTGTAGTAGATGGTGTTATAGGATTCACCGGCGGAATCAATATTGCCGACAGGTATGTGGAAGGATTAAAGAACATTGGCCCCTGGCGGGACACCCATCTTCAGATAGAAGGAGATGCTGTTGGCGGATTGCAGGTGGTTTTTGCCGCCGACTGGTATTTTGTTATCCACGAAAACCTAACGGGGAAACGATATTTTCCTAATCTGGAATTAACAAAAGGAATACCGGTACAGGTAACTGCCAGTGGTCCTGACTCTGACTGGGAAAGCATTGCCCAGGTATTTTTTACTGCCATTGCAGGAGCAAGAAGTAAAGTTTATATTGCATCACCCTACCTGATGCCTACTTCCGAAATTCTTTATGCATTAAAAACTGCAGCTTTGAGTAATGTAGATGTACGAATCCTGATACCGGAAAGAACGGACAGTGCAATTCCCCGCTGGTGCTCCTATTCCTACATTGAAGAAATGTTGGAAGCAGGTGTACGTATTTATTTTTACCAGGCCGGATTTCTGCACAGCAAGTATCTTATAGTGGATGATGTTTTCTCAACGATAGGAACAACCAATCTGGATTTCCGAAGCTTTGAAACTAATTTTGAAGTAAATGCAATTATTTACGACCAGGCAATGACTACCAACCTAAAGAAATATTTCAGAGCTGATCTTCGGAACAGCCGGGAAGTTAAGCTAGCAGAATGGAAACAGCGGGGAAATTTCTTTAAGCTCAAAGAATCACTGGCACATATTGTGAGTCCTATGTTATAAATTACGTCCATATCTTCCACCTGAAATTAAAATGGCAACCGACCCAAATCCAGGTTGCCGCCTGATAGAATGATACCAACCTTTTTATTCTTCACATCTACTTTTCCCTCAAGGATGGCAGCCAGCGGAACAGCTGATGAAGGTTCAATGATGATTTTCATCCGCTCCCAGGTAAGTCGCATGGCTTCCACTATTTTATTTTCGGTAACAGTGACAATATCATCTACTTTTTCACGAATTATAGCAAAATTTCGCTCCCCCAGGGAAGTAAGCAAACCATCAGCAATCGTATCTGGACTTTCGGAAGGAACAAGTTTATTTGTATGGAACGACCGGCAGGCGTCGTCGGCACCTGCCGGTTCGGCAGCGATTACTTTACACTTCGACAGTAAATGCCTGGCAGCTATGGCTGTTCCTCCAAGTAAACCTCCCCCTCCCACAGGTACCAGAATGATATCAAATGCACCACTATCTTCAATCAGCTCTTTTACCGCAGTTCCCTGACCGGCAATGACATGAAAATTATTGTAAGGATGTATTTCAGAGGCACCGGTTTCTTTTAAAACCTGTGCAAGAGTAAGTTCCCTGTCCTGAAGGGTTGGTTCGCAATAAGTGATTTTTGCACCGTAACCGGCCACAGCTCTTTTTTTAATTTCGGGCGAAGTACGCGGCATAACGATATGAGCCTGAATACCCCGTATCCGGGCAGCCAAAGCCAGCGCGGCTGCATGATTCCCTGAGGAGTGCGTTGCAACCCCTTGTTGAGCTTCTTCTTCAGGTAAGGAAAATACAGCATTACATGCACCCCGGAATTTAAATGCTCCCACCTTCTGAAAGTTTTCGCATTTAAAAAACAGGTTGCCCCCTGTAATAGTATTTATGCCTGATGAAGTTAAGACTGGAGTTCTGTGTATATACTTCTTAATAATCTGATGTGCCTGCTCTACATCGAAATAATCAGGTATAAATTCCATTTTTTTAGTCTTACTCGTTTGTTTGAGATTGGTATTTTTATTGCGTCAAAATCAAAACTCTCCTTTAAAAAAGAAAGCATTCACTCCCTTAACTCCTGGCCTAACTTTAAATAGTCCTCCGGCATAAGGATATTTTTCCAGTTCCTCTTCGCTCGTCCCTTGCCTGGCAGTAGTTATATAAAGTGTACCTAAATCATTATCACCGAAGGCACATGAAGTAACATTTTTTGCAGGAACAGCAATCGTACGGATAAGTTCTCCCGTTTCAGGATTCCAGCAACCAACTGCAGAACCATTCCAAAGAGCAATCCAGACATTACCGTCTGCATCAATTGTCATTCCATCGGGTCTTCCCATTTCCAAAGGTATTTCAATTGCTGTACGCTGATTGCTTATTTCACCGGTTTCATCATCATAATCCCAGGTTGCTACTTTTTGTGTCGGGGTATCAATATAATACATTCTCCGGTGATCCAATGACCAGACAATTCCATTGGAAACACTTACATTATTAATCATTTTATGTATTGATGTATCCGGATCAAGCCGGTACAGTGCTCCTGCTTTCGATTTACCATTAAAGCTCATTGTACCAGCCCAAAATCTTCCTGCCGGATCACATTTGCCATCATTAAAACGGTTGCCCGAAATATCTTGCTCAGGATTGGCAATAAATTTCTTTGAACCTGTAGTTGGATTAAACTGATAAAACCCATTTTCCAGCGCGATAATTAAATATCCTGATTCGGCGGGTACTACTGTACCAATCATTTGCCCGGTAAACATTTCTTTATTAAAATGCAGATTTGGATTGTAAAAATTGAGGATGTTATCAGCAATATTCACCCATATGAGCTCACCGGTTCTAAAATTCCAGATAGCACCTTCACCTAAGGTTGATTTTGTATCAAGTACCAGTTCCACTTTTTCATTTTTAATTGTACAACCTATAAACAGAAGGATTGTACAAATGATTATAAAAACTTTCTTCATATTTCAAATTATAAAACAACCCATGAATGCACTGG
>JBEPWX010000004.1:15726-22899 GCA_041642235.1 Mariniphaga sp. | reverse complement strand
ATATTAAAGGCTTTAAGGGAAGCTCCTATAGATGGTAAAATCATATTTCTTACCTCTGTGGGAATTTTTAATAAACCTTATTTTGCACCTGTAATTTTTAAGTTACAATCTAAATCAAAAAAGCATGTTTTGGAACAAGCTTTTTACCATTCTGAAAAAATTATAGAAAATACATTAGCTGATTTTACAGGCAATCGTATTGATATAATGATAGTTTCACCTGTTGTTGTTATCAATAATATTTTAACAAGTACCCATGAATCTACAGTGGCCGGCCTTAAGTTTCTGTTCAGTAATACAATTGACAAAGACAGGGTATTTAGAAAACTGGTTAAAAGAAATTCAGTGGAAACTATGCTTACGGTAAATGAAGTTCCAGACAAAGTTTTTGACACTATTCAAAGTTATCAAAGAGTGTTAGAATCCATTAGTGAAAAATGATTTTATCTCGTCTGTTATCTGGTATTCATTTCATGAAATGTCATCAAAAAGTTTAGTTCTCAAAGAAATATGCATTTTAAAATAATGATATATTGAACAAAAGACTGAGGATTAGAGTTATGAATAAATAAAAATAATTGTTATGGCAATCAGGAATGTCTGGATTGAAGAAGGCTGCATTGCTGCTGGTCATTGCCATGAAGCGTGTCCTGAAGTTTTCGGTCTCAATGATTTTGGTGAGGCTTTTATCGAAGATGATGCTGTCTTTGAACAAAATGAAAATGGAATTAGAGAAGCGGCAAGAAATTGTCCGGTTAAGGTTATTAAATTTGATGAGGAATAGCCTGAACTTCAAAGTACGTGTTTTAGCTTTTTCCATTTATAAACATAAAAAAGGTCTGATCTTGTGAACTTTTTCCTTCTGTTTTACTTTTAACATGTATTGGATTAACACTTTAATATTTATTGTTATGAAAAAATCTTCAGCTTTTCTTAATTATCACAGCTCTATTAATCCGATTTTATTTGTTGCAGTCTTAGGATTCTATTTTGTTGTACTACCTGCCTCTGTCGATGCTCAGAAACGGGATGTTCCCTATGTCCCCACACCAAACGAGGTGGTTGAAAAGATGCTTGATGCCGCGAATGTAGGACCAGGTGATTATGTCATTGATCTTGGCTCAGGTGACGGCCGTATTGTAATTGCTGCAGCAAAACGAGGAGCTTTTGCCCATGGGGTAGATATTGATCCGCAGCGCATTCGTGAAGCAAATGCCAAAGCAAGGGAAGCCGGTGTAGAGGATAAGGTGGTATTTGTTGAGGGTAATATTTTTGAAACTGATTTTAGTCAGGCAAGCGTGCTTACAATGTACTTGCTGAATAGTGTTAATCTAAAGCTAAGGCCAAAAATCCTTGAAAGTTTGAAACCCGGAACACGTGTTGTCTCTCATAGTTTTAATATGAACGAATGGAAAGCTGACGACCAGTTTAATGTCAATCACAGCAATATTTATTACTGGGAAATACCTGCAAAAGCGGATGGTAAATGGAGTTGGCAGGCTGATGGCAAGCGCTTTACCATGAATGTAGACCAGGAATTTCAGGAGTTAAAGCTCCACTTGAAATCGGGTAACTCAACATTAGCTATTGAAGAAAGCAGACTTTCCGGCGACCGTATTAGTTTCAGAGCAGAAAATTCCTCCAACGGAGATAAGTATAATTTTAGTGGCCGAATTGAAGATGATAAAATTGCAGGCATTGTTCAGGTTCATAACGGGGAAAATACTACCGTTGAGAAATGGACGGCCACTAATGGAAACTAGATTCCTGTTTTCGGTAAAGCTTGTATCATAATATGGTTTCAATCCAGCCGAATTCATTTCCTGAAAGCACCAGTTGCCACGAATTGTATTCATTATACACTGCAATTATTTCATCTGTATCAACGAGCCCCAGTGCAGAGGAGTCTACTGATGGTCTTACCCTTATTATTCTTTTTTCTGCTGCCTGATATTCATTAACAGGCTGAGTGATGGCCTTAACCAATGATTGGTGAACATATCCCATGATACCTTCGGGATGTTCGACTCTTAACCAATTGCCTGTAATGCCTTTTATCAGTAGCGGTGTGTCAGCTGCCAGTATTGTGTCCACTTTGGCATCAATTGCCGGAGCAGTCCTGAAATTTAACCGGGAAGCAGTTGTATTTGCCCACTTGCCGGCGAGCTGCCTGATCTGCAATGAATCAATAACCGGCATTTTTGTCTGATGGAAGAATACATAAGGATCAATGCTACGGCGTCCAAAAGCATAAATGCCAAAATGCAGGTGAGCAGGTGTGGTTACAGCATTCCCCGTATTTCCAATTAATCCCAGCGTATCACCGACGCTCACATGCATCCCTGGTTTTACCAGTTGTGAATCGAGATGTGCATAATAATAATTGTAATCCAATTGTGTGTCTCTTACCCATACCACCTTGCCGCCCAATCGGTTTGTTCCGGTGCGTATAATCTTTCCCGGACTTACTGCCAGTGCAGGGGTTCCACGTGGGGCAAACACATCAACGCCTTCATGTTGCCTGCTGCCACCCTCGCGCGGGTCACCAAAAAAACTGGATATGGAATTGAAATCTTTATCCGGGACGGGAAAATTTAAAGAGGCATTGGTAAACAGATAAACAGTAAACAGGCCTTGTGTCAATAACTCAGGCTGAATTCTTATAATATATTCTCCACCTCTCCTGATTTTATAATCTACGCTGAGAGAATCTTTTGCTGCATAGGAAATTCGGTCTGCTTCATCTTTGTTTATGCGAAAAAGATCAATAAATATGTGAGAAGTATCATGCCGCTCTGGCTCTACAAGCACATGTAGATTTTGTCCTTCCCTCAGAAATAATTTATATGAGGCAGTTGTCATATCATTGAAATCAAAAACCAATGTCTCTGAAAAAGGGATTGCCACTCTAACAGGATTCAATAAACCTTTACTGGCAGATAACATCCAACTTTTACCCAACTTATAACTATCCAGGCCTGCCTCTTCTAATTTCGACAAATACTCTTCATGAGGTGATTGTTTTGTAAATAATCCTTGTTGAACACTTTTACATCCGGCCATAATTATCACAAGGATGGTGAAATACATTAAAATTTTGTGCATTGTTTTGTGGTATTATTTTTCCTGTAAAAAAAATAATTAAACAAAAACGATACCAACAAGGAATGATGAAAAGTTAACCTGATATTTATTTATTGGACAAGGTTGCTTATGGTGAAGTCTTTAAAGGAAAAAGAAATTTGACAATATGGTTGAAAGATTATTAGTCGGTTATAACTGAAGAATAGCTACAGCGGATAATTTCATGTTATTAAAAATGTAAGTTTTCAATGGTATAACATGGAATTCGCATGAGGATTATAATCTTCAATGATTGGTGTGAAATACTGCTCATGCTCATTTCATATACAATTAGTTTTATTTACTCTTCTTCATTGTTAGAATATATACAGGGATTCCCAGAACCAGAAATCCTGCACCAATCAGGGAGCCGGTTCCTGTAAAGGCAAGACTTGAATACAACATAAAACCGCATGCCGCAATAAACAGCAGGGGAATTATCGGATATAACGGCACTTTATAAGGAATATCAGTGTTTTTATACCTTCGGCGGAAGACAAATAAGCTGGCAGTTGTTAACAACAGAAACAGCCAGAATACCGGGGCAGTATAATTGACCATGGTTTCAACAGCCTGTTTCGACCAGGCACCAAAAATTATAAGCAGGAGTGCAATAGAGCCTTGAATCAGTAGGGCATTTACTGGTGAATTTCTTTTGGAATCCCAACGGCCCATAAAACGGAGAAGGTTAAAATCTCTCCCCAGGGCATAGTTTGTACGTGCTCCTGTTATAATGGTGGCATTTGCCGTTGAAATGGCTGCAAATATGATGATAATCCCTACAATATATGAACCTGCAGTGCCAAAAACAGGTTCAGTTATGTCGGCTCCTACTGTTTGAGAATTTTGTAGCCGATTAAGACCCAGAACATGAAGATAAGCAGTGTTAATCAAAAGGTAAAGAAATGTTATTACTATTATTCCTGCAACTAATACCCGGATCATGTTTTTTTTAACATTAATTAATTCTCCCGAAAGATATGCTGCCTCATTCCATCCTCCATATGTTAGTAATACAAAAATCATAGCCGAACCGGCCAGCCCACCAGAAAAACCAGTCCCCGATTCTTCGGTAAAACCAGCCTCACCTGCTGAAGGAACAAAAAGTAATGCTGATGCAGAAATGATGACGATAATAAAAACAATTACTGAAGTTAGTATCATTTGAGCCTTTCTGGAATGACCGGTTCCTAAAATATTCAAGCCTGTTAATAGGATTACGGTCAAAGCAGCATAAATGGCCGGGCTGAACCTTCCAAGATTAAGAATTAAAGTGGCATAGTCACCAAGGATGAAAGAAACAAGGGCAAGAGATCCCGTTTGTATAACGGTCATTCTTCCCCAGGTAAACAGAAAGCCAACAGGCTTCCCAAATGCTTTGCTGAGGAAATGATATTCCCCACCCGAGTCGGGGTTAGATGAGGCCAGTTCTGCATAACATAATGCCCCTAAAAGTGAAAGAAAACCTCCCATCATCCAGAAAAAGAGAAACTGTAATCCACTGCCCGAATTTGCAGCAACTATCGGTGGTAACCTGAATATACCAATTCCTACTACCACACCAACAATGACGGCGACTGAATTTAGTGCAGTGAATGTAGGAATAGGACTGCTCCCGGATATGGGTCGTTTATTGTTTGTCATTTTTTTAGGTCAGAAGTTGCTTTTATATAAAAGGTTAATTGTTCAATATTGCTGACCAACTTTCAAAAAAGCCATTTTTTCCATCATTCCGTATTTGGAGCATCCCTGAAATAGTATTGCCATCAATTCGTCCATGATAATTATATTGAGTATTTCCCGAGGGATTTTCGGCTGTAAACCAGATCTTATCCCCTTCCAATGAAGGATTTTGAACGACTAATTCCTTATCCCCCGATTTTAGATTAATCTGAATCTTCTGGAATTCCTGAGTGACAGTCATCGTGAAATTCTTATTGTCATTTTGCCAGTTCCAGTTACCATTCACTTTTGCAGGTATAATCCAGTAATAGATATCGCTGTTGTTAACAAGTATCTGTTTATCCGGTTCCCAGTCATTCATATTAAAATAGTAGGAGACCACACGTGTTCCCGGCCTTAATTTTCCAAGCATGTGCGGTCGAAGCTTCATATTGACTGAATTTAGAAGATACATAGTGATAACAGTGGCCTTGCTGAAATCGGTTTCAAATAAATTTCCTTCCACAAACAGAACACGGTCTTCTACTCCTGCTTTAATTGCATTTTTACGGGCTTCCTCGATGCGTTTTGGATCTATGTCTACACCATGACCAAATGCACCACGTTTACCGGCAGCAATAACAATTCGTCCATCACCTGAACCAAGATCGATTACATAATCGCCGTGACCTACATCTGCCAGCTTCAACATTTCATCAACCGTTTCGTATGGAGTAGGAACAAAGGGAACATCACGGTGCTGGGCAGTGATTTCATTATTCAGTATAAAAAAGTAAATAAATATAGTAATGAATAACCTTATCGCAGAGGACAAACTGCAGCTAGTATTCCGGTAAGTTCTTTTCATTGTTTATGTATTTCAATTATAAATATGTTCAATTATACCACAATTTAATAAAAATAAGAATGGTGCAAAAACATTTATTTGAAATTTTATTTTGCTAATACTGACAATATGGTAAATTGTTACTGGTTGGTTTAATATATGGGAGAATAAAAAGGAGGATGTTTTACTAAAAAAACACATCCTCCTTTTTTATTCAGGTAGTATATGAAAGTTACCTGTAAATGTTATGTCCATAATTTTGCCACTCTTCTTCGAAAAATCTTGCATCATCTTCATTCCGCACATCCACAGCAAGTACTATTTCACCTTCTTTTATTCCCTGTTCATATTTGGTGGCTCTTTCTTTTGGGATTCCTGCACCCACCAAAGCTCCTACAATTCCACCTGTTATTCCTCCTGCTCCTGCTCCTGCCAGTCCCGCGGCAATAGGGCCGGCAATAACAATCCCGGCCCCTGGTATGAGCACACTTGTCCCAATAGCAGCCACAATGCCTGCTGTGGCACCTATTACCCCACCAACAGTCGCCCCGGTTCCTGCTCCTTCTTTTGCTTTATTACCAAACCTGGTTTCCTTGTTTTTATCTTCTTTAAAATACTTCTTCATACTGTCTTCCGACATGATGATATTGATTTCATCATCCGAATATCCTCTGTCGCGTAATTTGTTGTATGCACGTTCTGCATCTTTCAGGTCCCTAAACGAGCCGGTAAGGTAAACTGATCGTGTTTCCATTTTCTTATTTTTTTGCATTAACAATTCAAGTATCTAATCATTTTCTACAAATTTATGTATGTTATTCGGGGAAATCGTTACATAATTTTGTGATAGTTTTACAGAATTCCACACCTGTATGTTTTGCCTGTTTGATGGACGAAAAAAAATTCAGCAGGCTTAGATTTCAATTCGATGAAATGGGAAATATAAATACGGGCTGTGTAACTTTTCTACATTATGTAACTGGATTGGTAATTCTCACTTCTCAGCGCTATTCCCCAAAAAAAATTGTAACCATTTAACTCATCAGGTGATAAGGGCTTTTCGGCATTTTTTTTCAGCTATCAGGATTAAGGATAATTCAGTGGCATATGGATTGATTTTATGTGCTGACCAACTGGACTATTATGAAAAAAATATAAAAGGGAAATGAAATAATTTGATATGCTGTTTATATGGAGTTGCATCTGAAATACGATATTCAATTAGCCTGTAGGATCATCTTGCAGGAAAATCTCGAGCGGATGGGAATTCCTTACCGCTTAACCGGCACAGGATCTGTAGAATTTACAGAAGCTGTTTCAGCCGAGAAGTCTAAGAAACTGGAAGCCGATCTGAAAAAATACGGGATAGAACTCATCGATAATTCGAAAAATGTACTAGTTCAGCAAATAAAGGAAGCCATACAGGAAATCGTATACAGGACCAATAGGCCTGTTCAATATAAACTGTCGGAATTCATTTCGGATAGATTAAATTTAAGCTACAGCTATTTATCGAAGGTCTTTTCCGAAGAAATGGGCAT
>JBEPWX010000004.1:0-15716 GCA_041642235.1 Mariniphaga sp. | reverse complement strand
GCATTTCTATTGAATATTACATGATTATGCAGCGAGTTGAACGGGTAAAGCAACTTTTAGCTGAAAACAGATTTACTATTACCGAGATTGCCTGGAAGTTGAATTACAGCAGCATTGCTCATTTGTCGAATCAGTTTAAAAAAGTGACCGGAATTACTCCAACCTTTTATCAGCAGATTCTAAAAAAGAACAATCAAAGCATTAAAAACCAAAAGCAAAGTATACCTGTTAATTCAGTACAAATAATGTGAATGCATAAAAAAAGTTAATAATATAAGAAAATGATGAAGTTTTGTAAAGCATTGCTTTTATTGCCTGCTTACCTTTGTATGGATAGTATAAAAATTAAAAAACAAACACATGATTACACCAGCAGGACATAAAATATGGGCCATTCCCGAAGGTTTTATTCCGGGACAAAGTACCGGCCCTTCTCCGGAAATGACCAGTCATGAAACAGCTTGTATCCTTAATACCGGGGATACAGATGCCAACATTGAAATTACTATTTATTTTACGGATAAAGATCCGGTAGGACCATATAAAATTAAGGTGCCGGCAAAACGAACTACTCATCTGCGGTTTAATGAGCTTAACGACCCGCAGGAAATACCAAGAGACACCGATTATGCAAGTGTTATTAAGTCGGATGTACCAGTAGTTGTTCAGCATTCCCGGCTTGATTCCCGTCAGGCAGAAAATGCCTTGTTATCCACTATGGCTTTCCCGCTAACCAGTTAAATCAATAAAAGTTATGAAGGATCAGTGGTATCATCATGCTATCATATATTCTCTTGATGTAGAAACATTCAAGGATTCAAATAATGATGGCATCGGCGACTTTGAAGGTCTGGTCTCACAACTCGACTATTTGTCAGGCCTTGGGGTGAATTGCCTTTGGCTCCGTCCTTTTTATCCATCCCCCCTGGCAGATGACGGCTACGACATTCAGGATTACTATTCAATTAATACCCGCATTGGAAACGTTGGTGATTTTGTTGATTTTGTTATTAAGGCAAAAGCGTTGGGTATGCGTATTATTATTGATCTGGTGGTTAATCACACCTCCATTGAGCATCAGTGGTTTCAAAAATCAAGGGAAAGTAAGGACTCCAGGTTCAGAGATTATTACATCTGGAAAGATAAATTGACTGAGGAGGATAAGCAAGATAAAAATATAATTGGAGAGGGGAACATTTGGAATTACGACAGGAAGGCTAAAGCTTATTATATGCATCATTTTCTAAAAGAACAGCCCGATTTAAATATAGCCAATCCCGATGTTAGAGATGAGATAAAGAAAATCATGGGTTTCTGGATGCAACTGGGAATTTCTGGTTTTCGTATCGATGCTGCACATGTGCTGGTTCATGGAAAAAAAGAACAGGTATTTGAAATGCTTGATGAAATGAGGGAATTTGCAGGTTCAAGGAGCCATGAAGCTGTTATGATAGCAGAAGCTGATGCAGACCTCGATAAATTACAAGATTATTTCGGAAAATATAACGGGAGCAAACGGATGCATCTTCTATTTAATTTTTACACCAATAAAAGTATGTTCCTGGCACTGGTCCGGCAAAATACAGAGCCAATTAAAAAAGTTCTAAAACAAATAATCCCAATTGAAGGTGAATGGGTAAATTTCCTGAGAATTCACGATGAACTTAACCTGGACAGATTATCTGATGAAGAAAGAGAAGAAATATTCAAAGAACTTGCTCCTGAAGAAAATATGAAGATTTTCGGACGTGGTATCAGAAGACGCCTTGCGCCTATGCTGAATGGTGACAGGCAAAAAATGGAACTTTTATACTGTGCCATGTTCAGCCTGCCTGGTTTGCCGCTTATTAATTACGGCGAAGAAATTGGGATGGGTGATGACCTTTCACTTGAAGGGCGTAACAGCCTCAGGACAGTTATGCAATGGGACAAAACTAAAAATGCAGGGTTTTCTATGGCGCCATCCGAGAATCTTGCGCATACGGTGATTGATTTTGGAGAATATGATTATAAAAAAATTAATGTCAGCGAACAGCAGAAAGATCCCAAATCCTTTTTTAACTGGATTGAACGGATGATTAGCACAAGGAAGTACAGTCCGCAGCTGAGCTTCGGCGAATGGATTGTTATGGAGAATGATAACGAAAGTGTCCTGTCTTTTTATTATAAATGGAAATACGACATCGTTATAGTAATTCTCAATTTCAATGAAAAAAAATGCAATGTAATGCTAAAAATGGGAGATAAGAAACTTGAAAACCTGTCTGAGATTTTCAGTAATCGACTGTACGAAAACAAAGTTGAATCCCTTCCTGGTGAGGTTGAACTTTCTGCCTATGGTTACAGATGGTTTAAATGTACTATTCATAAGACTTAATAAGAGCAAGTAAATTATAAGCCATTTTCTTCTTTATGAATAAAATATAAAGCAATGACAAAAATATCATACCACATCTCGCACGAACAATTTAATCCATCGTATTTGCTTCAATTAGTAGTGAAAGCGGAAAAAGCTGGGTTTCAAGGTGCTTTATCTTCAGATCATTTTTTTCCTTGGAATAAAAACCAGGGGGAAAGCGGCTTTGCCTGGAGTTGGCTTGGTGCTGCAATGGCTCTTACAAAATTTACCTTTGGAGTTGTCAACGCTCCAGGCCAGCGATATCATCCGGCAATTATTGCGCAGGCTTCTGCAACACTTGCTCAAATGTTTCCCGGAAGATTCTGGATGGCTGTCGGCAGTGGGCAGGCATTGAATGAACACATTACCGGCACAGGATGGCCAGATAAGGTAACCCGCAATGAGAGGCTTAAGGAGTGTGTGGATATTATTCGTGCCCTGTGGGATGGAAAAACGGTTACGCATAAAGGACTGGTTCAGGTGGAGGAAGCAAAATTGCACAGCCGGCCTCAGGAACAACCACTGCTTGTGGGGGCAGCAATTACAGAAAAAACCGCAAAATGGCTTGGTAGCTGGGCGGATGCCTTAATAACCGTTTCTCATCCTGCTGGTCAGCTAAAAAAAGTTATTAAAGCATTCAGGCAAGGCGGAGGAGAAGGAAAACCAATATTTTTAAAAATGCAGGTATCTTATGACACAACTGATAATAAAGCCCTGGAAGGGGCATTTCATCAATGGAAAACCAACATTTATCAAAATGCTATGTTAACTGAGCTTCGAAACACTGAACAATTTGAGGCTGCTGCCGAATTCCTTGAGCCGGAAATTATGAAAGGTCATGTAAAAATATCATCCGATCCGGTGAAACACATCGATTGGATTAAAGAATACGCTGCACTTGGAATCGATGAAGTTATTCTTCATAATGTGAATACCAGTCAGGAACTATTTATCGATGACTTCGGTAAAAAAGTTTTACCGGAATTGGTTAAAGTTATCTAGTTTTTGTTTTCAAGTTCAATTCTTCAGAAGCATTCATAAAAATATAATCTCAATTTCTTAATCCTTGTCTGTTTTTAAGGAATTAAAAGAATGATACATTTTTATTCATCGTTTATTCATAGAGACGTTTTGCATGCCCCATGTCAATACCTCCACACCGGGAGAATAATGAATGTGCTCCGGTTCTTTATGAATTAAACTCCCAAACCGATCGTATTTTATGTGTTGTTTTTTAAGGCTAACATTATGCAGTGGCCACTCATAATGATGAATTTCATATTCAATGATGGCTTGTTTTCCATCATCCTGAAAGAGGGCATATCGTTCGGTCAGCCATTTGTCGAGTTCCGATTTCTTCAATATTTTGTTCTTGATCTCATATTCAACATCTAGTTCATCACCAAAGTCCCTGTTTCGGGAGCGGTATTGTGTTGCTGCATTTTCTGTTTCCGAATACCGGTAAGGCAATCCTGTCAGATATTTTGCCAACAGATTTGAAATGGATTTTCCCAATTCCATGCTAAGGAAATAAATGCCCGGCTTACCTTTGAACTGCACGTATGTCCTGATGTTTATCTCATCGACATTGGAAATGGGCGGGACAGGTGGCAGATACCGCGGTCTTACATTTTTGAGCCTGAATACTACAAGTGACACCCAGGCCAGGCCTTTAAATATCTGAACTTCCAGTTCGCCTGATACAAATTGCTTTAGCAGGTCCGGTTTTACTGCCCAGTGAAGGAATAACACTTCATGCCATTCCTGATAAATTATCCAGTTTCCTTTTGGCATAGGCAATGGACGGTGGTCACTTTTACTGAAAATTTGCTGTGTGTTCATTCATAAAAATTTTACCTGTCAAAAATTTTCCTTTTCTTCCTTTATATCCTTAACATCTTCATTTTTTAGATTAAATAATTTACGGTCAAACAGAAGGGCGAACTTCATCTCTTCATCAACTGAACGAATTGCCAGCCGGGTCTCCATTATCAGCAATATGCTGGCCGTGAATAAAGCAATGGCTCCGGTCATAGGAGTTGCTATCAGAATCCAGTGCCTGGTCAAGTCCATGATTTCAAAGATTCCTATCAGCAGGCTTGAGGCAATAAACAACATCAGTGCTATATAGAGCATCGACATAACTTCCTGCAGGAGCATAGAACGTTTAGTCGATTTGGTGATTTGAACATGAAGCATCAGTCGTTCATCCTCCGAAGCATGTTTTTTCCCTTCATTTATCTCTTTTAGTTCATTGAAAATGCTTCGGGTACGCGAAATACTCCTGCTCAACCGCTGCGATGTTGTAAGAGACAGCTGGCCACATGCCATTATAAGCACTGCAGGAGTAATCATTGCAGTAAGAAGAGATATGACCATTGAATTTTCTTCCATAATTTTCATTCTACTCCAAATGCCATTGTACTCATTAATGCAGAATTTCTTTGCCCGGTGTTCATTCTTATAAACTGAACTACCACAGGTTCTTCAGCTTCAATTACAAGTGAATATTCCTTTTCAAGGATTACCGGAAAAGGGTTTATTAAATCATTCACCCTGAATTTCCGAACCCGTTCACCTTTGACTTCAAGAAGGTATCCCTCAACCGGCTCCTCCTCAGTATAATAAACAGTCATTTTTAGTTTAACTGATTTCTTATTCAAATTCAGTACAGCAATTTTGTCCTGGCTTAAGAGATCAGGCTCCCTGCCTTTACTGCTGAACGGGATGTGCCCACCGGGAATAACCCAATTTTTATATCCTTTTGTTTCCATTACAGATTGAATATTTGTTTTTTCAGGTGTTCATTAAGGAATATACCCTCGGGATCCATTTGCTTCCGCAACTTAAGGAAGTCATTCAACCGTGGATACAGGCTGCTGATTATCTTGTTTTGCAGCGTGTGCTTTTTTCCCCAGTGAGGCCTTCCGCCATATTCGAGGAAAATTGGTTCTATAGTCTGGAAGAATTCCATTATTGGAAAACCCGCATTCTGGTGCAGTGAAATGGTAACTGTATCGCGGCCCGAACAGGGGCTCAGGTAAAAATCATCAGCTGCAACAGTTCGGTATAACAGGCGCCAGGCAACATTTTTTCTGAATTTTTCTTTTATGATCTTTCTTACTTTCAGAAAACATTCCGGCCCTGCTTCTATTGGAAGTGAATATTCCATTTCATCAAATTTTAAATCCCTTTCTTTGGGCAGTACATCTATTGCCCAGCCTGATTTTTCTTCCGCAAGTGTGGCATAGGAAAGTTTTTGCATTCCCTGCCCCGGCTCATTAAGAATACGTAACTTCACCAAATCGCTGCGCGGGTACCAGTAAAAATCAAAATTCCGGTTGCTTTCCATCAGTTCCCCCATGTTTTCCATACAGTTTTCGGTATGAGTGCACCATTCCCTTCGCTCCAGTTTAAATGCCTGAAGTAGTTTCAGCCTCATACTGGTCATAATGCCAAATGTTCCAAGCGATACACGCATGGCATCAAAAAAATCCTTCCCCTGTTCTTCCTCGGTATATTCTCTTATTTGTCCATCGGCACACATCATTCTGCAACCGGTGAGCATGGATGACAGGTTCTGAAGTTTGATGCCTGTGCCATGTGTTCCGGTGCTGATAGCCCCGGCTACATACTGGATATCAACATCACCCGTATTGTGAAATGAGAGATTGTATTCGAGCAGTTTACTTCCGCCTTCCTTTACTGTTAACCCTGTACCAATCCATGCAGTCCCCTTATCCCGGTCCACCTTTTCAACAGATCTGAATTTTTCAAGCGATAATAATAGCTGGTTGGTAACTACCAGCGGTGATGAGGAGTGCCCGGCTCCAACAACCCTTATCTTTTGCTTATCCTCCTTTGCAATATGAAACAGTTTGGATAAATCCTGCTCACTTTCAGGCTTTTTTATTTCTCCAGGAGTGAATTTTAAACTTCCAGACCAATTTGACCATATGTTCGACATATTTTATTCTGTTTTTTATCCCCTTGTCGTTGGTCCAATAATGCCTGAGCCTTTGCTTTTGGGGAACTTGTTGCTTAATTAATTTTATTAATACCGCAATGTCGGGATTACTTTTTTTAATGCCTCAGGGATTCAATAATCTCTTCGGACCCTGATGCTGAAGAAACATTGTCGAAATCGCCTCTCAGAACCTTTAATGCATACATTTCTTCATCAATTTCCTGCCTGGTTCTAATCCCCATTTTTCTGAACAACGGCAGGGGAGGACACCATCCTTGTATGCCGTTCTGAAGCAGAAAGCTGGCTACTATCATTGGAAGGATATACCATTTCCGGCTGCCAAAAGTTCCAAGGATCAAACCCGTAAGTGCCAATGAGGAGGCATTTACTTCCAGCGTTTTTTCAATGCCCCATTCCTTTTTAAGTTCTGCAAGCCTGCATGAAATTTCATCGGCTGACAGGTGCCTGTACTTCTCAGTTATTTCTTCCACCTTAAGATCAATCTTTTGGTTTTGTTCTTCCGGTGTATTTTCCCTTACACGACCATACTTGTTTCCTTTTATTGTTTCCATCATTGAATTTTAGATTTTTAATTGTGTCGGGTTAATGAATTTTGGTAACGCTCATAAATTTACGGAATAAAATAATGGCAGTCAAATATTTTAAGGCCGGTTGGTAACTGAATAAAGGTCGACCCTTCCGGTGGATTAATGATAAGCATTGAGTCACATATAGTTGCAGCTGGGAAATAGGTTGCAACAGTAGATGATCATAAACAAAGGTACTGATTGAAAGGGTGAGATATTGTAAGATTTGAATGAGATTGTGTAACAAATGTTGTTTTTAACCTCATTAAATTTGTAACGACACAACATTTTTTAAATTTTAATACTCCAAATTATGGCATACAATGAAGATTTAGTAATGAAACTTGGAAAATGCGCAGCAGCATGTGAAGAATGTATGGATGCCTGTCTTGATGAAGATAAATTAGAAATGCTTGTCGATTGCATTCGCACCGACAGGGATTGCGCAAAAATTTGCCATACAGCTGCAAGCCTTGTAGCATCCCATTCTGAGTTTACGGATTCTGTTCTTACGCTTTGCGAAGGTATATGCGAAGCATGTGCGGAAGAATGCGACAAGCACGAACATGATCATTGCAAACGCTGCGCTGAAGCTTGTCGCGTATGCGCCGAAGCTTGCAGAAGTTATGCAGAGTGAGGTGTGAAGCAGTTGGTTGTTGATCAGCCTTTTTCCTACCGCATTCGAAGCACGAAGTTAAATTAGAATATGAGAATTAATACTATCGTTTTCTGCGATATATTACCTCAATTAATATGCTGCAAAATAATCTTTGTGACATTTTGATCAAAGGTTTTGCGGCATGTTTTTTCAATCGGTTTCCTGATGCACATTGTACTTTAAAGCATTTTTTTATTTTACCAACTGCTAAAATCTTTAGGTTTATCATTTTTGTTTCTCAATTAACCTGGTTGGAAACCAGAAGTTTTGAAACAAAATAAATGCTTAAAAACAAACTTTCAGGAGCAATGTACGTTTGAATTAATAAAACAGAACATAGGTTAATGAAAGCTTCTGCATTTATAAACAGGAATGGAATTTGTTTTTCCAATAAAGTACCAACAGGAAAATAATCATTGAGAAACATGAAGCAGATTGAAACCGATATTGTAATTCAAGCACCTCCCGAAAAGGTGTGGCAGGTGCTTACAACATTCGAAAACCATTCCGGATGGAATCCATTTATCCAGACAATCTCAGGAGGGAAGAAAGCAGGAAAGAGGTTAAAAGTATCAGTTAATCTGCCCAAAGGAAAAACAATAACTTTCTACCCGGAAGTTTTAAAATATGAACCCAATCGGGAATTCAGATGGAAAGGGAAACTGGGAATGTATGGGATCTTTGACGGGGAGCATTATTTTATTCTTGAGAAATTGGATGGCAATGTCACAAAATTTATCCATGGAGAAAAATTCAGCGGAATACTTGTTTTTATGATGGGAGGAACTATCGAAAATCTCCGGAGCGGATTTGAAACAATGAATGCAGCCATCAAAAAAGAATGCGAACGAAAATTGGAAGCAGCCGGAAATGATGAACCATAGATTAATAGTTTCATTTCTTGTTTAATTTCAGGGGCGTAAGATAATGCACTCCTGAGGTACAACGGGATGGAATTCTTTTTTCTTTGCAGAATTTCTTTGTTGCCACAAGGTTATATTGATTCTGCACCGTTATAAATTATTTCAGGTTATCTCCACTACCGGCGCACAAGTAATTCAACATTCTTTCCTGTGGGTATTTTTATTATAAATTTCCGAAAAATTTTAGTTATCCCGAATCGGTCCAATATATTTTTTTGCCATTACCACATGGTCCAGTTGCATAAAACTGTCAGGAGCTTTGGGATCATCATGATAAAATTCCAGCCAAATCCAGTTGATGTTTAGATTTTCATCTGTTCTCCATCGGAATCCTTCGAATGGTTCTCCGTCGGGATTAATAAAAAAGTTGCCCCATGTCCAGCTTCCTTTTGGAAATCCTGGCCCCCAGTAGCCGGTTTCTTTTCCATTTATCCATGTACGGAGTTCTCCATTATATGCAGTAACCGGATTATTCAGTTTTATCATTACCTCTACGCATGTCCATTCATCGAATGTTGCTTTTGCCGGTGGATTATAATCACCACATTGCATCAGATTTCCATAACAAACATCATTTGGAAAATTTCGCATATCACCCCAATAGATATAAGTTCCTATATGTGGATAGCCATGTAGCCGGTTGCTGTCCATCATTTCATAAGCTATGCTTATTCGTTTATCTCCCAACCCACAAATGCCGGCCTGGGGATTAGCATATTTTGTGGCAGGATTATATCCGCCAAACCATACCCCTTCATGGTGAAAATAGCCTTTTGAGGTTTCGGGATATTTTATATAATACCGTAGATAGACTACACTATCGAAACCCGGAGAAAAACTCTTATACAGATGGCCTCCATTGTTTTTGCCCTGAATACTTGTCATTTTCAGTGAAAATCCTTCTTTACTTCCGGGAGGAATATCTTTTTCCAATACCATTCCTTCCGAATTTTGTATGTCATTGTATCGGGAGATAATATCCGGCAATCCATCATCAAACATTTCTACAAATAAAACATCAGGGTCAGATTCAATACCCTCATCATTAACATATTTACTTGCAATCTGTGTGAAAGCATTGGATGCAAAGGTTAACAGCACAAGGTTAAAAATGATTTTCTTTATCATAATAGTCAGCAGATATAAATTTTTGCAGAAATATAGCTAAATTTTAATTCTTCGTATACTTTCCAGGCCTTTTTATTCCACAAATTTTGCAAACAGATCGATTTTTGATTTCCTAAAAAGATTTATTCACTTATATTTAGGATGGTAATTTTTATTGTATAATCTTAGGATTATTTAAATAACAATATCAGCGAACGGTTTAATTATTTACACTATTTTTCATCCATTAAATTAAAGAATCATGCAAAGAAGACATTTTATAAACGTTGCCGGCACAACGGCATCTGGAATAATGTTTTTTCCCGATTCAGTGGATTCAGCCATTTTTAATAATAAAATGACTGTAACCGATCTTCATAATTTTTTACGTTCATTGGTTGATGTGAATGAACCCTCGGTTGATAAAATTATAGTTGGAAATCCCGATACCCAAATTACCAAAATCGGTACTGCATGGATGCCTTATTGGAATACGGTGCGAAAGGCTAAGGAAAAAGGTGTGAATACAATGGTTGTTCATGAACCTACTTTCTATACGCATCTGGATTTGGATGCGGTAAGAGGTGATTATCTTTCGGCGGCAGCACCTGCAAAAGAAGAGTACCTGGAGCAGGTGGCTGCTAAGAGAAAATGGATTGAAGACAATGAAATGGTTATAATACGTTGTCATGATGTTCTAGATAAAATTAAAGGGTTTGGGATTCCATTTGCCTTTGGAAGAGCACTTGGTTTCGAGGATACAGATATTGTACGATCACGGATGTATTACAATGTTTATAAAATAAAACCACAGCAGGCATTAGAAATTGCCAGGACTATTGCAGCTAAACTTAAGGCCGCAGGGCAACCGGGCGTTGCCTTTTACGGAAATGAGAAGAGTATCGTAAAAACGGGTGGTTTAGGCACTGGGTGTATATGCGATCCAATGGATTTCATGGATATGAATCCCGACCTGTACATTGCTATTGATGATTCTGTTAATACCTGGACACAAACAACATTTGCAGAAGACACTGGTAAGCCATTGCTGGTTATCAATCATGGTACTGCAGAAGAATTCGGAATGAAAGAACTTTCCCTTCATTTGAATAAATCTTTACCGGGATACGATATAATTCATTTTAATCAGGGTTGCAGTTACCGGTGGATTACCTGATTGATTCTTAGATTAAAATTCGATAATTGTTAAAGTTTATATTATGCACAGGTTGATTATTTTTTTTATTGTAATTGGAGCAGGATTATTTCTTTTTCCTGACAGTTTATCTTCCCAACAATTTACCGGCTTTTTTAATTTCACCTATGATGAGAATGAAGATAAATTATTATTGGAAATCGATAAACTTGATAAGGAATTCCTATATGTTTCCTCACTTGCCTCCGGTGTAGGTTCGAATGATTTGGGACTGGACAGAGGTAAGCTAAACCGGTCTAAAGTAGTAAAGTTTATTAAAGCTGGAAATAAAATACTATTCATTCAGCCCAATTACATGTTCAGGGCAGGCGGAACTACAAATGAGGATGAAATTAAGGCTGTGGAAGATGCGTTTGCACAGTCTGTATTATGGGGGTTTAAAATTGAGAATGAAGAACAGGGGAGCTATTTTATTGATTTGAAACCATTTCTTATGCAGGATGCTGCCAATGTTGAAAGCATTTTGCCCGGCAACTACAAGCTTGATGATACCCGGTCAGCATTATTCTTACCCGGAATAAAAAATTTTCCAAAGAACAGTGAATTTGAAACGTTGCTGACTTTTACAGGAAATCCTTCAGGCAGATTAGTTCGAAGTGTGACTCCAACTGCCGGTGCTGTTACATTGCGGCAGCATCATTCTTTTATTGAGCTTCCGGATGAAAATTATAAGTTACGCGAATTTGATCCCCGTGCAGGTTATTTTGGTATTACATACCAGGACTATTCCACCCCAATAGATCAATCGATTATTAAAAGATTCATTAGCAGGCACCGCCTTGAAAAGAAGAATCCTGATTCAAATATGAGTGAACCGGTTGAACCTATAATCTATTACGTTGACCGGGGAGTGCCTGAACCCATTAAGTCAGCATTAATAGAAGGTGCAGGCTGGTGGAATCAGGCATTTGAAGCGGCTGGTTATAAAAATGCTTTTTTTGTAAAGGAAATGCCAGAAGGTGCAGATATGTTGGATGTACGGTATAATGTCATCCAGTGGGTACATCGTTCCACCCGTGGCTGGTCGTATGGGTCTACTGTCACAGATCCACGTACTGGGGAGATTATTAAGGGTCATGTATCGTTAGGTTCGTTGAGAGTCAGACAGGATTTCATGATAGCCCAGGGATTGCTTTCTCCTTATGGTGATGATACTACAGAGGTTGAAAGGGCAAAGGAGATGGCCCTGGCCCGAATAAGGCAACTTTCAGCCCATGAAGTAGGGCATACCCTTGGCTTGTCACATGCTTACAGTTCCAGTTCCGAAGGAAGAACATCTGTTATGGATTATCCGCATCCGCTAGTGCAGTTGAAGAATGGAAAAATTAATTTATCGGAAGCATATGATGATAAAATCGGGAAATGGGACATTATTTCAATCCGCTACGGATACCAGGATTTTCCAAAAGGGACTAATGAGAAAGAAGCCCTGAATGCCATACTGAAAACTGGCTTTGATGAGGGTATGTCGTTTTTGTCTGATGCAACAGCTGCCGGTGGTGTTCACCCTTATACAAATCAATGGGATAATGCAGCAAAGCCACACACAGAATTGAAGCGGGTAATGGAAATAAGAAAAACAGCGCTCGATAATTTTGGTGAAAATACGATTCCGGCTGGCGACCCATATGCAACACTGGAAAATGTACTCGTTCCGGTTTATTTTTTTCACAGGTATCAGATTGAAGCAGCAGCAAAAATAGTGGGGGGACTAAATTATCGTTATGCTGTTAAAGGGGATGGACAATTCATTACACAACTGATTCCACCAGAGGAACAGGAAGAGGCTTTAGGAGTTTTGCTTGAGGTCGTTTCTCCGGAAGCCCTTGCAATTCCTGAAAAATTACTAGAAATGATACCGCCCCAGCCAATGGGCTACAGCAGGAGTACTTCAGAAAATATTATAACGAAAACGGGGGTAACGTTTGATCCTTTTAGTGCTGCTGCGGCAGTAAACAATATGGTTTTTGGCCGGTTAACCGATTCGAGGCGCGCACAGCGTCTGTTTGAATACCACAACAGGGATGCAAATCAGCCTGGGCTGGAGATGATATTAAACAGAATGCTGGATGCTACCTGGAGGAGTAAAAAACAAACCGGATACCCAGGTGCGCTTTCAATGGTAGCCGATAATTCTTTATTAATGCACTTACTTAACCTGGCTTCAAATAAAGAAACATCTGATGAAGTAAAAGCAATAGCATGGATAAAGATCCAGGATTTGAATCAATATGCAGCTCAAGAGTATATAAATTCGTCCGATTCTGAGATAAAGGCACATTACGGATATGCAATACATCAGATTAAACAGTTTATGGAGAACCCTGAAAAGTTTCGTCAGCCCGATAAAATACTGCCACCTCAGGGTCCTCCAATAGGAATGGAGTAGGAGACATTAAAAGGTAACATTTTGAGGTTAATTAAAAATAATAAAATAAGTTCAATGAGAAAATCAAATGAAAACCGGGCATTAAACCGGAGAAACTTTATCAGGTTATCTGGTCTGGGTGCAGGGGCTGGAATAATTGGGATACAACAGGCTGGCTGCAGCAGCAGCAGCAAGGAGAAACGACAGGTTATACAGGGATTCGAAGAAACTGAAGAAGATCCTGCAGCATCGAAAGAATGGAGTCCGGTATCCGATCGTAAAATCCGTGTAGGTATAGTGGGATATGGGGTATGCAGGTTTGGAGCAGATTTCGGATTTCAGAACCACCCGAATGTAGAAGTAGTGGCAGTAAGCGATCTATTTCCAGAACGATGTGCCAAACTGGCGGAAGAAACCAAATGTAAAAAGACTTACCCGTCGTTGGAGGAGCTTGTTAAAGATGATACAATTGATGCAGTTTTTGTGGCTACTGATGCCCCAAATCATGCAAAGCATTGCATTGAGGTTCTTAAACATGGCAAACACGTGGCTTCTGCAGTTCCGGCAGTATTTGGTTCGATTGAAGAAGCAGATGAATTGTTTGAAGCAGTCAAACAAAGTGGGTTGAAATACATGATGTTTGAAACTTCCTGTTTCAGGGAAAACCTTTATGCCATGCGGCAGATTTATAAAGCAGGCGGGTTTGGCAAGCTTGTATATGCCGAAGGCGAATACTGGCATTATTCGGAAAATGGAATTGCTTCGTATAACAACTGGCGACATGGAATGCCGCCTCAGTGGTACCCCACTCATTCCGATGCATATTACATTGGTGTAACAGACGAAACCTTTACAGAGGTATCCTGTCTTGGAATGCCCAGCGCAATGACACGTTACCAGACAGGGAATAACCGTTACAACAATCCGTTTGCCACAGAGATTTCGCTTTACCGTACAAGTGAGGGCGGAATGGCACGGATGGGAAGAAGTAGTGATTCACCAGGACATGGCTACAGTTCTGAAACAGGCAGGGTAAGAGGAACAAAAGGTTCCTATTACGATAAATACGAAGGATTCGAGAAGGATCTTCCCGATCTTACCCGTCCGCCGCTTCCTCCTGGGGTTCCTGCAGGAGGGCATGGAGGTTCCCATGGACGCCTTACCGATGAGTTTGTATCTGCAATTCTGCAGGATCGTAAACCACTCGTTGACATTGCTACAGCTTTGAATATGACAGTGGGAGGAATTGTGGCCCATCAGTCGGCATTAAAGAACGGAGAGTGGATGAAAATCCCCCAATATAAACTATAGTGCTCTGAATATACCGATAATGTATTCTGTGATATTAAAACCTTCTCCGGTAATTCAGTTACAGGAAAAGGTTCTTGGATCTGATTATTTTTTACTTTTTTATGAATCAGGCTTCAATGCAGAATGGTCCTCTCGCGGCAGGATTAATTGTTGACCCTGTTATCCTATTATGGACGAAAGTAATGAGAACCTAGCTGTTGTATGCATTCATTCGTTACGAATGCTTTTGCTATGAGTAGTATTGAGCAGGTTATTGTGACGGATTACGGATTATCTTCTCTTGGCAAATCGTATAGCTTAATTTTTACAACTATTTTTTTTACATGGGTACTGTCCTGTGGATTTACCTTAACAGAAGGCTGATAGGCATCGGTGGGAAAAAATACAAAAAACTTTTCGGGAGTAGCAATCCGTTCATCTGCTTCGATAGCCGATAAATAAACGACATCTTTTTCTTCATTATAGGGAGTGGTAATAATGGTTTCATTTATTGGGAGCATACTTATTTTCTCCTGCCCTGAAGCCACATATTCCAAATGGGCATATTTCCTGTGTGATTCAAAATCAACAGAGTCTGCTGCTTTAGGTATATATTCATGAACCGTTGCATACAATTCCGTACCTTCCAGTTCATGTCTTCCCGTATCGAGAGCTTGAAGATTTTGATCCGTAAGAAATTTAAATGCTTTCTTCCATTGCTCCGGATTCCTGTAATATTGAATGGCCATTTCCCTCTGGTTTATTGATTCATCGGGAATGGGATTAAAACCATGCTGCCATTCACCTTCAGAATACCATTCGGACACTTCTGTTTCACTCCATTGTGCTGGTGATTCACCTTTTTTATTGTTGCATGCTGCCATTATGAGTAATATGGACAGAATGAAAACTGTTTGAATTTTCATCTTTCTTCAATTTTAATTTGTTACAAATAATTGATACCTACTGTTTTCAACAGTCAAAAATTCGAAGAGTTCAATCCAAAACGATTTAGTTTTTATTCTGTTAATAAAGTTTGGGCTTCTCTATCGTTTGTTCCGGGTGATAAACAATTATTGCCCATAAGGCTGTTAAAATAAATAGTGTTAAGGCATTAAATCTTTTATAAAAGAGATTATGCAGAGGGTAAAGTCATCTCATGGATTGGTAGCTGGCAGGTATTATTTTATAAATGCCTTTAC
>JBEPWX010000003.1:0-30557 GCA_041642235.1 Mariniphaga sp. | reverse complement strand
TTGCTCATTCAGGGAATATCCTTCACTTACTTTATAAACTACCGATCCTACCGTGGACATGTAATGGGTTGGAGGATTCATAAAATGTTTTCCAATATCAGATACGATGTTGTACATTTGATCAGGCCAGCCAAAACCTCTGTTTCGCCAATAATTACGATCTGTAAATAAATATTCAGCATCTTCAGGTGTGTCGCCCATGGGGGCGCCCATAACCGGATTGCCCTGATAGATTCCAGGTTTTCTAACTAAGGAGACAGGAACTCCCGTTCTTTGGCCACCTATCTTCCAGCGACCGCCTTCTGCCATTCCAATAACATCAATTAATTCAAAATCGTTAGGATCGGTTGCCGGTTTTAAACCTTGCTTTATTGAGTCGTTCAAAATTTTGAGTAAATACATTCTGGTTGCAATCCATTTGCCGAACGGCATGCCATCACCAGAAATTTCTTCTCCCCATTGGTTTTCCCAGGTATTGCAATCTGATTCAAAATGTTTGAAACTGACATCAAGCTGGGTTCTTGCAGGATATTCTTTCCAGCTGCAATCATCCCAATTAATGCCACCCATCACAAAAACATCTCCCGGCTGTACAATCGCATTTACGGCAAGATCAACCTTTGCGGTATAAGGTTCTACAATCCACTCACTTTCATCAGAGGCCCATTTGTATCCCGGAATATATTTATCATACCTTGACAACCAGTTGTTTGCATTATCCGATGAAACAGCATCTGCAGCATTACTTGCCCAGGTGTTGATTATCATGTAATCACTCAGGTCCAGCGGCTGATTACCTGGATTGACAATCTCCGCAAAATCAGTTCCTGACCACATGTGGTTAAACACTATCTCAGAGAAAAATGGATCTGCTTCATAAGGCTGCAAGTCATTGGGATTTTTTTCTTTATTCAACACAACACTGTAATTGCTTATAGTGGTGTCATCTTCTGCGGTAACCTCAAAATTAATCGTCCGGTCTTCCACAGTTCCTGAAAGGCTTGTTGCACGTGTAACTTCCACTGTTGCATTCGGGTCTGATTTACTGGCAATTAAAGCCGGTATTCCATCCACTGCCAATGGAACTTGTACATTATAACTGGAAACCTGTGGGTCGAAACCTGGTATAGTGTCGCCAATCCATCCAAACAAGCCCTTATAAAACTCAGGGATATCAGGATAGGTGATGGCTGATAAATAAGCGTCGCCATTTGCTCTGTAAGGTAATACTGAAATAAAATATTCTTTTTCCGAACCATTTTCGGCAGTAACTTTTAGTATATCGCCATCTGATAAATCAGGTTTTGCGACTCCGCTGGCATAAACAATTTCCCATTCTGCATTCGATGGTTTTTCCAGACGATCCAATAATAAGGTATCCACACGGGTAGCATAGGGGATTCCTCCGCGGGTTCCCCAAATAGTGTCATTTCCGGATTCATGCTGAGTAACCCTTGGATACTCCAAATACCCGCCATCAATAGTTTCTCTCCAGTTTCCCTCAGGATCCTCATTTGTTACAGGGACAACCATGTTTGCATTTGCTGCAGGATCTTCTACTACAATGTCAAAAGCCTGACGGTCCAAATCATTTCCACATACATAAATTAACAATTGGTCTCCTGTTTGTGCCGCCCAGGTTAATGAATCTGCATCGGGTGCCATTATATATTCCCAGCCAATACCGGGTTTTTTTTCGAAATAATTCATAATATCATCACCCCGGCGAATTCCCCATGGAAGTGTTAGTGTTTTACTATCAAAATTAACATCAATAACATCCGAAACCAATGTATTTTCATCCAAACTGTAATCACCATGATTACCCACTGTCCACATAGGGGCTCTCCATGCCTGCCCATGAATCGGAATTGGAATCCATTCTGAATCATCCAGACCAACCCCACGTGCCTTGTTAAAATTAAGAGTGCCACTTTTAACATTAAAGCGCCGAATCAATATACTGTTTCCCGTTGCCTCAGTGACTCCGGCAACATCGTAACCTTCTCCATCTACCCTGTTAAGATTTTTTCCATCCTCGCCGGTAAACATGCCGTTTACCTGGTCAATTACAATACTATCGCCATTCGATAAATGTTGCTCAATATAAAATCCATTCATTCCTGGTCCCCATTGTTCATTAAAATGTTTTTGCAGACCTTCAGTTATAATATCAGTGTCATCACCCTTGGCTTCAGCCAGGTGCACATGAAAATCGGCATATTCCAACATTTTGGGATGTGTTTGTCTTTCGGGATAGCCTTCCAGTCCATTGGCAAACATTTTAGGGCCAAACTCCAAAACTGCAGCAAGAACATACGACTCACCCGGCTGTAATTCTTTATCCTCAGGGAGCCAGGTATCCGGATCTGCTTGAATAATCTTACCCGTAGCATAATCCAGTCGGTCTCCACCTCCCCAGTGCCCAATCTTAAATTGATTTAACTGCACTGGTTCATCGCCCATGTTGGTTAATTCCAGATAAGAACGGTTGGTGTTATCACCACGGTATTCGGTTATCACCAAATAATTAATTGTATCCTGAGCATTGATTGCTCCGCTCCATAATAAAATTGTAAAAAGTAGAAATTTAAATCTCATAGTTTTAATTTTTATTGGTTAATACTAAATCATTTATTTTATTTTATTATTTTTCGCTTTCTGATAAAATGCCGGTGGTAAACACCACCGACATGTTATACTATGAAATTAAAACTTCAATATTGAGTCCCTTCCCGGGAAAATTTCCGGGAGGGATAATATTGACACGTGATTTTATTCATCATTTTTATACTATTAGTATTGTTTCGTAAATTAAGTAAGCTACTACAAACATCAACACCAGGATGACAAGGATGTAGGGTATTATTTTGTATTTTTTCGATATCTCCATTCAATTGGGTTAGGTTTTAACTTTTATTCAATTTGTGTATGTATAAAACAATACATAAAGATTGTTCTTTTCCATACAATCAAAGTAAAGCATAACTGTTGAAAACAATTTACCACTAATCGTCCAAATAAGGTTCATTAATAGTTCGCAGGGATAAAATACGTTCTTTGAAGGTGTTAAATTGTTCGGTGATTAAAAGTGTGAGTAAAAAGTATAGTAATGACGTTTTTATTTTATTAATTCTGACGGTGCTACACCATAATTATCCTTGAAACATTTGCTGAAATATTTTGGGTTTGTAAATCCAACCATGTAAGCCACTTCGGCTATCCGCAGTCCTTTATTTTCTGATAAAATCTGATAAGCTCTTTTCATGCGCATATTTAAGAGAAGTTCCTGCCCGGATTGACCTGTTAAACTTTTCACTTTTCGGTAGAAGTTGGCATGGCTCATACCCATTTGCAATTCCAGCGATCCAATTGTGAAATCAGTTTCGGGTATTCCGTCCTCAATCACTTTAATTAATTTCGAGAGGAATTTTTCATCCACTGTCGTCACTGTTACTGAGGAAGGCTCTAAAACAGTACTCTTTTGAAAACGTTTTCGAAGTAGATCTCTTGACTGAAGAAGGTTTGTAATCCTGATTTTAAGGTATTCCATCTCAAAGGGTTTGGGAATGTAGTCGTCTGCACCTGTTTCAATTCCTTCATACTTTGTATCTTTATCTACTTTTGCCGTTAACAGGATAACAGGAATATGGCTGGTTTTAATGTTTGATTTTATTTCTTTACAAAATACGATACCATCCATGTTGGGCATCATAACATCGCTTACAATTAAGTCAGGCATTTTGTTCTGCGCCTTTATCAGGGCCTCCGCCCCGTCGCCTGCCTGAATAATATTATATGTCCCCTTTAACTCTGACATTATATAGTTGCGCATATCAGCATTGTCTTCAACAACAAGAATGGAAGTTGCAGCATTTTTTTCCCTGGTTGATTCTATTTCTACCTTTGGCCCTTCGTTAATGTAGATATCTTCAGTACTCGAGGTATTCTTTTTCTCTGATTCAGGTATATCTTTTACGTCAGGTAAATAAAATCGTAACGTTGTGCCAATACCTTCCGTACTTTCAAATTCAATAAACCCGTGGTGGGCATCAATTAACTCTTTGGTATGCGATAAGCCAATACCATAGCCTTTCCCCTCAATTGTCTGATCCTGGTAAAAACGGTTGAAAATCCGGGATTTCTGTTCGCTGGAAATTCCCTTACCCGTATCTTTTACCTCAATTTTTACAAAAGTAGTGTATGAAGTGTTTTGTAATTGCTCAACGCTGTCTTTCTCAACCCGCTCTATATTAATTTCAATTTTGCCTTTATCGGTAAATTTAATAGCATTTGAAATCACATTGAAATAGACTTTTGAAATCATTGCAGGATCAAAACAGGCTATTATTTTCTCCGGATTATTTGAGACTTTTAAGTCAAGTCCTTTATTTTTAATTGCGTAATTAAAATGGGTTAATTCGTTTTTGGTAAAAGAAACAATATCTTCTGATTTTACTTTTGGAGATAACTTTCCGCTTTCCGCTTTTCTCACATCTAAAAGCTGCTCTACAAGATAACTAAGGCGTTTTACATTCCTTTTTATTAAATGTAATTTTCCTTTTACATCAGTATTCAGTTGATTGTTTTGTAATATACTTTCAAGGGGGCCACTAATTAAAGAGAGGGGGGTTCGCAAATCATGCGAAATATTGATGAAAAAACGGGTCCGCATTACATCAAGCTCATGAATTTTTTGATTGTGTTCTTGTTCAAGCAATAACCTTTTTTTTGTGGTGTAACGTATTACAGAGTAGTAAGAGAAGTATACAAAAATCAGAATAATTACCAATGCATATATAACAAAAGCATACCAGGTAAGAACAAAAGGAGTATTTATGTGAATAAAAATCGTTCTGGGCTCCTCTTCCCATACCCCATCGTTGTTTGTAGATTTTACTTTAAAGGTATAATCACCATGTCTCAAGTTGGTGTAATTTGCATTTCGCTGCTCAGCATCTGTATATTGCCATTCCCTGTCAAAACCTTCAAGCATATATGCATATTGAACTTTTTCGGCGTTGGGATAAACCATGGCAGAAAAATCGAAACCGATATTATTTTGGTTGGGTAACAGAAAGATTGAATCTGTTAAAACAATGCTTTTCTGAAGCGGAGCTCTTCTTCCAACCTTTTCAAGTGGGGATACTTTTTTGTTGAATACGTAAAATTCGGTGATGTTTGTTTGAGGGGTTTGCGTGCTAATCTCGATTTGCTGAGGGTAGAAAGCATTTATTCCATTAATTCCTCCTACAATAATTTCTCCGTCCGGCTTTTTAAAAACCGTATGTTCCGAGAACTCTTTACTCTGAATACCGTCGCTGGCTGTGTAATTTATAAATCTTTTTTCTTCAGGTATAAATTGTGATAGCCCTCCGTTTGTGCCTATCCACAAACAATGGTTATTATCCTCAACAATAAGCTGAATCATATTATTGGGAAGACCGTCTTTTTTTGTAAACGACTGAAATGATAACAATCCGGATGAATCGCGTATCATTTTATTTAATCCTTCGTAGGTGCCAATCCAGGTATTTTCTTCCTTATCCTTTATAATGGAACGCACATAATTATTGCTAATAGAACCCGAATTTTCCGTTTTCTTGTAAACATCTATTTTTTGAGGAAAATGATTTTCATCCAGCGAAACAACATTTAAACCACCTCCCTCTGTTCCCGTAAGAATTTGATTATTAGATTCATCATAGTAAAGTACCCTGCAATTATTAGTTGAAATGCGAGGAGTAGTGTTTATGGTATAACGCTCGTCAACCGTAATTTTATCGTCAATTATTTTTGCACGAACCAATCCATTAATTGCAGCATACCAACAAATGCCGGGTTTGCTGATAACAACATTAAAAACAGCCTGGTTGCTATTTATGCTACTAATTGCTTCAAGTTTGTTGTTTATCAACTTCACGAGGTGTAATCCGGTGCTGGTGCAAATAAAATACTTATTCTCTTTGTAATTTGCTATGTAGAATACGGATTGAGTCTCAAATCCAAGCTTTTGAAACTGTTCACTTTTACGGTCAAACAAAAAAAGTCCATTATTGTGTGTGCCTGTCCATATCCTGTTCCGGTTATCAACGTAAACTGAGCGTATAAAATTTGAATTGGGTGTTTCGCTGGTTAAATCACGAAATTTATAATGTGTGAATTTTTTTTGTTTTGGATTATATATATTAACACCTGAACCAATGGTACCAACCCACAACAAATTCTCTTTTGAAACATATAAAGAATAAATCAGGTTGGAATTTAAACTACAGGAAAAGAAAGGCCGGTTTTGAACTGTTTCAAAAAAAACTTCTGCTTTATCCAGGTTCTCTTTTTTTACAAAATTTAATCCCTGGTCCAATGTGCCCACCCATAAATTACCGTTTTTGTCCAATGCCAGGGCTGAACATTTTTTTGAAGCCGGGCCAATTGCAGTCCCATATTTATTAAAATGATGGGATTGTTTTGTTTCCGGGTTGTAACGAAGAAGACCATCTCTTCCAAAAGCAATCCAAATGTTTCCTGAAAAATCCTCTATTGAAGAAACGGCTGGTGAAAAACCATGAAAAGAAAAATCTTCTATTTCAACCGGTTCATTGCTGCCGTGTTGGAAAATTATCTTGGAAATATTATTGGGAGTAGATACCCATATTCCACCCTTTTTACTTTTAAAAACCGAACGCACCGTTTGACCGGAATGCTTATATTCAGTGATTTCTTCAAAGCCAGTCTTTATCTCTTTTATATTATTACTTTGAATATTTGTCCTCCATAAGCCATTATTCGTCCCAACAAATAATTGCTTCTCATAAACCAGTAATGACCAGACAGATAATTTGTTTTCGGAGGTTTCGAATTCAATTTGATGGAAAAGTTCAGTTTCAGGATCAAACAGATTTAATCCAGCATCAGTTCCAATCCATATACGCCCTAACCGATCCTCTGCCAAACTTCTGATGGTGTTATTGCTTAATGCATGCGGATCATTTTTTCTGGTATTAAAAATTTCAATATTATATCCATCGTAGCGGTTTAATCCGTCAACTGTTCCAAACCAGATAAACCCCCGGCTATCTTCCAGAAAAGAATACACCTCACTTTGCGAAATACCATCAGCAGATGTTAAATGCCTGAACCGCCTGGATTGTGAATACCCGCAAAAATAAACCAGCAGCAGTGCAACAACCAATATGTTTCTTATTACCATCATTTTTTTCCAATACCATTTTTCAATCCAATCAAAAATATATAAAATCGTTAATTGGTTCCATTCAATTTTACGTGATGTTTTTCTTTACATAGCTTTTGCAATTATACTAAAATGCAGTAGTAGTATGATTTGTAAACGCTGAAAACCAGTGGTAATTTTTATTTTCTGACAATTCTTACTACCAAAAAGAACAATTAATTATCCCTTTTAACAATTCCTGTGGCCAAATTGATATGGATGAAGCAATATGTTTCAGGTTAAATGAATAATTTTGAATAAATAGCTTTAAAGCATAGTGGTAAATTAACAGGTCTTTTTTAGTTCGCAAATTATAATAACAGAGGTTTCAAAATTTTAATAATGAAAAAACTAATCAATACACTAATCTTACTGTTAATCATTTTTAATATTTATTCACAAAATGAAGCGGTTATAAAACCCAGCGAATACAACGGTGCACTGCGCAATCCGTTAAAAGGATTTACTACACGTGGATTAAATAACCATCCATGGGCTACTACAGCTCACGATTATATTCGATGGAACCAAATAGAGAATCATGAAACAGACGGTATTGAAAAAATCATCAATTTCTGCAACCGGGAATGGGAAGACCTTGCATCAAAGAATATTAAGGTTATTCCGCGGGTTTACCTGCACTGGAGTGGTGAAGACCAGAAATACTGGCCTGAAGACATGCAGGAGGACGATTATACCAGCGAGCAGTTTAAATCAAGAGTTGTTCGCCTGATTGAACGACTCGGTATTGTCTGGGACAACGATCCCCGTGTAGCTTTTGTTGAAATGGGAATCTTTGGCAAATGGGGCGAACAGCACTCCCCGTTTCCGACAGCAGAGATGGAAAAACTGGTGGGAGATGCTTTTGCCACGGCTTTTAAGAACAAAAAAGTTTCGGTCAGAAGAAACTGGGAACGGTTTACCGAACATCCGTTTGGCGAATACTGGGATTCCTGGGCACATTACGACCAAATGTGGGAACATGGTGGCGGCATCAACAAATTAAACGAGGAAACCGGCAGATACAAAGAAACATACATTGGCGGAGAAGTTGCGTACAACTGGGGGAACTCAGATATTCAGCCAGGTCCTTCACCGACACAAAGTGTTGCCATTAAAAAACATCGCGATTTTGTAATAAATTCGATACGCTGGCTGCATTGCACGCAGTTGCGCTGGATAGATGATTATGACAGAAACAATCCGGATGCAGCAGCCGGTGCCGAAGAAATTCAGAAAGCATTTGGCTACCGCTATGTTCTCGATGAAGTGCGTTTCTCATTAGATGACTCGCTGCGAGTGTCTTTTGATGTAACCAACACCGGTTCTGCACCGTTCTATTACGACTGGCCTGTTGAAGTGGCATTGCTGGATTCAACAACTCTGGAACCTGTTTGGACCACCAGAATGGATAGTGTTGATATCAGGGATTGGATGCCGGGAGAAGGCTGGACCGATCCGGAATGGAAATATGTTGGTTCGTGGCAGGAATACCATCCAAACGAAAACTGGAATCCCTCAATAACTACCGGTTGGACAACTCCTCCGGCAGTGAACCGCGTTGAGGATAAGTTTAAGCTAGATTTACCCGATGGTAATTATATACTTTCCCTTTCCATTCTTGATCCGGCAGGTGATTTGCCCGGCGTAAAATTTGCCACAACCAATTATTTAAAAGGCGGAAGGCATCCAATGGGAATAGTAAAAATCGGTGAAAATGAATGCTTGCCGCTTCCGGTTAGTTTTCAATTTGATGATCCTAAAAATGACAATAGTTTATATTACGATGACAATTTTGAAATTGTTTATGAACGCGCTCCTGAACAAGAACCATTTAATGGAAGCGCCTGGCGGTTTCCTACAGATACGGTCGCTGCCTGGCAATATGATTTCATGAATGATTTTCAAGATGAATTTTTTTTTTCGTTGGACTCAGCAAACACAATCGGAATTTACGGTTGCAATGACACAACGGGATTGAATATCAGATCATACAACGATTCTGTGCAATACAATGATGCCGCGCAGTTTAAATGGAATCAAACAGCGGAAACCTTTCAAAAAAACGGACAGTGGTTGGAATACACTGCCGATTTTAAACTAAATCTGCCTTATCAACTGCTCCTGAGGGCCAGGAATAATGCAGATGCAAATTTCAGATTAACCGTTTTAACAACGCGGGATGATACGGCGTATCACAGAGATTTTAGCCTGGAAAATGATTTCAACAACCGGGGAGGTGGAAATGAACAAACCGATTGGTTTCTTTCAAAAATTCCGCTAACCGGGTTGTGGGGGGAGTATATTGTTCGGTTTGACTGGTACGATAATGTCGGGGAACCAGGCATTTTTGGAGGATTTACCTTTGTGCGTTCCTATCTGGATGTTGATCCTCCCGAATGGTACTACGTATCGATTGGAACACTTTCAAGAGGAACTGATATTGTTGTAATGACTACTGAAGACTCAAAAGTGTATCTCGTACCTGAAGGAACACCGGCCGATTCAATTTCTATAAAAAATTCAGCTCTTGCGGTAACAGGTGTAAATGCTTACAATCAGCACAAACTACCAACATCGGGCATTGATCAGGGGAATTACGTGGTTTACGCTATTGATGACGCTAATAACGTCTCAGAACCAAGCCCCCTGATAACAATAACTGCTCCTGTTAATGCACAACGCCTTCCCCTTAATTCAGATATTTCTCTATCGCATAACCTTTCCACCGAGGAGGTAACAATTACAAGTAGTCACCGGTTTAAACAGATTGATGTATTCAACATTGTTGGGAAAAAATTAAAAAGTATAAATGGAACAGGGAATAATTTAATTTTCAGTACTTCCGGATTAAATTCAGGGATTTACCTTGTTCAGGTTTTTGAAAAAAGAGGGATGTTAACAACTAAAAAAATTTACAAACGGTAATTAACTATCAGTAACCTAAACAATGAAGAGAGCAACTATCAAAAAATTTTAAATTTTTGAATGGGAATTCAAGTATATTAGTCTCACTAAAAATGAAACTTAATTATAAATCAATAGACAAACAAATAACCCGGTCGTTTCATACAAACAGGCAAACCGATCCTTATTTGGGCAGCAACTGGCATTTTCATGAAGAATACGAATTGATTTACCATCTGAAAGGCAAGGGAATCAGGATTGTTGGGGATGATATTTCTGGATTTGCGCCGCCCCAGTTGGCGCTTGTTGGTTCAAAACTACCTCATTTGTGGAAAAACGATATTCACCAAGCTCGGGATCAAAAGGTTGATACTGTAATTATTCAGTTTAACCGTTTATTTGCCGGACAGGATATTTTTTCAATACCTGAATTTCAATGTATTTCCGAACTCTTAAAATCGTCGCAGAGGGGAATTTTATTCGGAAAAAAAACAATAATAAAGATTCATCCCTTTCTTATATCACTTATTAATGCGTCGGAACCCAAAAGATTGATTGATTTACAATATATTCTGATGAAGCTTGCCGAAAGCGATGATAAAAAACTAATATCAAGTCCTGAATTTAGCCTGCATCTTACCCTGGCCGGAGGAAACCGTTTAAACAAAGTTATCGATTACATATCAGAAAATTATATGCGTCAAATTGATTTGGATGAATTGGCCCGTGAATCTGCAATGACACGTACATCGCTCTGCCGGTTTTTTAAGAACAGAACCAATAAAACCATCTTTCAATTCATCAATGAATTCAGATTGGGCACAGCATGTCAGATGCTGATTTCCGATAATCACAGCATTTCTGACATATGCTATGAAAGCGGTTTTAACTCTACTTCCAGTTTTTACCGAATTTTCAAAGAAATAAAACATACTTCTCCACAGGAATATCAAAAAAAATATGCGGCCTTGAAATAACCAATACCTGCATTCAAAATGCTCCGAAAAAATTTTCTGTAAACGTCTAACCCCCCCTGGGTTTGATAGAAAATAGCACCTATAACTTAAGTGCCTGATTCAACACTTATAAAATATAATTATTAGTTATAAGCCAGCATATTATCTGATTAATTCAAATGATAAGACAAATAGGATAATAATTGGGAATAAAAGGATAATTAATGAAACACATGGTTATTGTTTCTGGTCTAATTTTGAATGACTGGAAAAGACGTAATTAATACTGATGTTTTATCTATTACCGTAATGTTCTGTAATTTTTATCTGAATATATTTTATATTATAGAAATAGCGTATGACATGATTTTTTTGATAGCGGCTTTCCTCTAAACTAATTATTAAAGTTCAATAAATAATTAAATCTAACATCATGAAAAAAATTAAAAATACAACAGAAGTCAACCTGATAAATTCATTACAGGGGAAAGCTCCAGGACTGATTGTTATTTTTATAACAGAATTCTTATAGCAGAAAAAATCAAATCAGAAGTTATGGAGAAGCCAATAAAAATTTTGGTAAGTATTTTATTCTTGTATAGTCTCATTCCTTTGGGGTGTATTTCGCAAGAAAAACCGACACACAATAAGCCGGTGATTGACAATACGCAAAGTCCGCACACTAAATTGCGCAGTATTCCCATGCAAGATACCCGTTTAACGGACGGTTTCTGGGCAGAACGTTTTGAATTGGCAGATACTAAAATGTTACACACCCTGGAAAGGACAATGTTGGGAGGAGGCAGTGCAAACTTAAACCGGATAAAAGAGGCTGCAGGATTACCGGGAGGAACAACGCATGGCACTCCGTGGGGAGATGGCGATAATTATAAATGGATTGAATCCATGGCCCATGTGTTTAATATCACCAAAGATCCGAAACTGGATCAAAAAATGGATGAGTGGATTGAAATTATTCACAAAGCGATGGAGCCCGATGGCTACATTTCCACCAACATCATGCACGATAAATCAGAACGTTTTGAACGTGTTAATGCACATGAAATGTATAACATGGGACATCTGTTAACAGCAGCCTGTATTCATTTTCGCGCAACAGATAAAGAAAATTTCATGGAACTTGCAAAGAATAATGCAGACTTTCTTTACGACCAATGGAAAGCTGAGCCGGTTCACATGGCCCGTTACCCCTGGAACCCTTCCGTATTTATGGGGTTGGCCGAAATGTACCGCACCACTCGCGATCCCAAATACCTTGAACTACTGCAAATTATGATTGATAACCGCGGCAGCAGACCCAATCCGGACCGTGACCACCGTTATGGTGGAACCGATCAAACTCAGGATCGGGTACCTTTGCGCCAGGAGGATTTAGCTGTTGGACATGCGGTTACCGGAAATTACTTTTATTGCGGTGCCGCTGATTTATATTCTGAAACAGGAGAACCTGAGATACTCGATGCTTTAGAACGAATATGGAAAGACATTTACTGGAAGAAAACCGACATTATATGTGCCGTGGCAATGGGCGGACAGGAACATGAAGTTTCTCCAAGGGGTGATGAGGTGCACGAAAATTTTGCCAACGCACCTTATTTGCAACCCAACTGGTACAACGAAACTTGTGCAAACATTGGTGCTGGGATGTTTAATTACCGAATGTTTATGCTAACAGGCGATGCAAAATATGCAGACTGGACAGAACGAATGATGTATAATACCTTAAACTCGGGGGTTGATTTAAAGGGAGAGCATTGGTTTTACTGCAACCCCATGAGCTGGGACGGCACCGAGGGAGAAAAGCAACCACACAGAAACGGAGCAGACCCAACAAAAATTGTAGCGAAACATCATAGCGGGGTAAGGTGGGATTTTATGACCTGCTATTGCTGTCCGCCAAGCGTAACGCGCACAACGGCAAAAATCCACAACTGGTTTTACAATGTATCTGATGACGGTGATCTGTGGATTAATTTTTATGGGGGCAACACACTTTCAACCCAGCTTGCAGACGGTTCGAAAATTGCTTTGACACAGGATACAGACTATCCCTGGGACGGCCGTATAAAAGTGACCTTAGATGATGTAACAGAAGACAAACCAATCTCACTCCATTTCCGTATGCCCGGCTGGACTGAAAAACCGATCGTCTCGATCAACGGAGTAAATTTCGATATTCCGCCGGTACCGGGCAGTTATCTGGAAATTTACCGCTACTGGTCTGAAGGTGATGAAATTGTTCTGGATTTCCCGATGCCTGTTCGTTTGATGGAGGGGCATCCAGAAATGGCCAATATGAAAAATAAAGTAGCTGTAATGCGCGGTCCGGTTGTTTATTGCATGGAATTCCCAAAACAAGAGGGCGGAGAAGAAATATTCAATAACGGTGTTTTCATCCCTGAAAATATTGAGCTAAAACCGGAATATCGCAGTGATTTTCTGGGCGGGGTTACCGTACTGAAAGGACAAGCGCTTAATCAGGAAGAAAAAGAAACGTTTGTAGCATACAATTCGCAGCTTTCCGAAAAACAAACTTCTTCAGATTGGAAAGAAGGTGAACTGTACCGTCCCTTAAAAGCAAATGAAGTTTCCCATCCAGTTGAAGGTTCAGTGGAACTGGAGCTGATTCCGTATTACGCATGGGCAAACCGCGGACTGGCATATATGGATGTTTGGATTCCGCTGGCCCGGTAACAATTTTAACTAAAAAAATAATCATGAAAGAAATAAAGGTGTTCCCGTTATCCCCTGATAACTTTACCCAATACGGACAGATTATTGATTTGAACGACCTTGGTCCGGCAACAATTGATACTGCTGTTGTTCAGTTTTGGAAACAGAAGGTGGAAGTTGATTTTGATGGGGGAATAGAAATTGGTGTACTAAAAGTTAAGAAACATGAGATGATATTTGATGAGTTGGAAAATCATTTTGAAACACCAACGGTTATGATGAGCCTGAACGGCGATTTTCTTTTTCCGGTTGCTCCATGTAAAGATGAAATTCCGGATGTTGATGAAATTGAAGTATTTAAATTGAAAGAAAATCAATTGTATATGATGAATCCTAAATGCTGGCATGGCGAAGTTTATCCAATTGAAAAGGATAAATTAACACTGCTGGTTTTTTTAAAGAATGGCTCATTGGACAATGATACAGTTTTTGAAAAATTACCTGAGCAATGTACAATAATTGAATAAATATAAACCTGATAACTTCAAAACATTTAAAATGCTTTGAATACTATAATCTGTAATGGTTGCCACAAATTTGATTAAAAAAAATTCATTTGTTTTCGCATTTTTTTTCACATCCGGGCTGGTTTTTTCTCAAAAATCAATAATAAAAATAGATAAAAGTCCGTATGCAAAACTGCACAGTGTTGGACTGGATATAGTAATCATTACAGGCGGATTCTGGAAAAACCGACAAGAGGTTAATCGAAATACGTCCCTGAAAATCCTGTGGGATAGGGCAACAAATGAAGAATACGGATACTCATTAAGCAACTTTGAAATTGCGTCGGGTTTAAAAGAGGAGATACAGCAGGGTGTGGCCTGGCAGGATGCATGGATATATAAATGGATTGAAGCTGCCTCCTATGAAGCTGCCTCAACAGCCGATGAAAAGCTGTTGGAGAGAATTGATGAAGTGGTGCCGGGTATTGCCAAAGCACAGGCGGATGATGGTTACATTGCAACTCAGGTTCAGGCGGGAAAATTCAGCAAAAGATGGATGAGTCCGAGCCATCACGAAATGCACAATATGGTACATTTGTTAACCGCGGCTGCAGTAAATTACCGGATGACCAGCCAAACAGGCTTATTGGATGTTGCAAATAAAGCTGCAGCATTTTGTTTGAAACAATTTCGGGAGCATCCTGAAATAATGCGGGAATACCCGTTAAATCCTTCAATTATCATGGGAGCTGTTGAACTGTATCGCGCCACCGGGAATAAAGATGGACTGGAATTAACTCGACATACTGTAGATCTGCGTGGTTCAAAATATCAGCCCGAAAAAATAAGTTCCAACTGGGGACGCCCCGAATGGGGAGAAAAAGAACAATGTCAAGGAGGTAAGAAGACATTTGGCCAATACCAGGACATAACAGAGCAAAAAACAACTCCGGTTGATGTGGAGCTTATTCCTTATTATGCATGGAACAACCGGAAAGAACCAAAAATGTCGGTTTGGTTACCAGTAGTAAAATGATTTAGAACCAAATAATTGAATAAAATGAAAACATTATTGTTTGTATTACTTGCAGCAATAACATTTAACAACAACCTGTTAGCTCAAAATGATAAGCCTAATATTCTGTTCTTTTTTTGGGATGATTTGGGATGGAAGGATCTGGGTTGTTATGGTAATGACTTTATTGAAACTCCCGTATCCGACAAGCTCGCCAAGGAAGGAATGCGTTTTACCCAAGCCTATGCATCCCCGGTTTGTTCCCCTACCAGAGCCAGCATAGTTTCAGGTCAAAATGCCGGAAGAAATGGGATGTGGGAAGTTATAGGATTAAGCGACAGACCTTATGCAAAATACAAGTCGCCGAAACTGAACAGAGTTCTGGATGAGGGGATTGTTTCGTATGCCGATATCTTAAGTAAACAAGGTTACACATGTGACCATGTAGGCAAATGGCACATTGGTGGTCAGACCACCGATGTTGGTTTTGTGGCAATCGATAATAATATATACGAGCCAGAATTGAAAAAATATGCAGAAGAAAATCCGCAGCAGGGTGTTGGAACAATTACAGCTAATTCTATTGAGTTCCTGCGGGAAAATAAAGATAAACCTTTCTTTCTGTGTGTGAGTCATCACATGGTGCATGCTCCGCTTGCCGCCGATGAAGATCTTGTTTATAAATACCAGCAAAAATTATGGAAAACGGGCATTAAAGATATTCATCCGGTTTATGCAGCCATGGTAGAGATGGGCGATATCTCTCTGGGAATGTTACTGGAAGAACTTAAAACTCATGGACTGGAAGACAACACTGTTGTTGTGATATACTCTGATAATGGCGGTTTGTTGGGAGACATGTATTTGAAAAAACCAACTCCAATGGCTACTACCATAAAACCATTACGCAACCAAAAAGGAACGTTATACGAAGGAGGAATCCGCGTTCCAATGATTGTAAAATGGCCAAACATCGTTGAGCCAGGAAGTATGTGCAACGAAATGGTACACAGTTTTGATTTGTTTTCAACGTTCATCGAAATTGGAGGAGGACAAGAACCAACAACACAAATTATGGATGGACAAAGCTTGTTGCCACTGCTGAAAGGCGAAAAACAAACTCTTGATCGCGATGCGCTGTACTGGCATTTTCCAACTTGCATGTGGACCCGCAACCCGATGGGAGCCATACTAAAAGGAAACTACAAATTAATTGAACATTACACGGATGGCAGCCTGGAGTTATTCGACCTTGATAAAGACATTGGCGAAACAATCAATTTGGTATATAAAGAACCTGAAAAAGCCCGTGAATTGCTGAACGATTTAAATTCCTGGCGCGAGTCAGTTGGTGCTGAAATGCCCATTCCAAATCCGGACTTTAATCCAATCCGGGATAGAGAACTGGGGTATCATAAATTTTTAATTAAGAAATAAACCAAAAATCAAAAAAATATAATTATGGATTCAATGTTTTTACCTTTAGCACTGGTCATTTTCGCCAGTATTTTCCAGGGGTCATTTGGACTGGGAATGAAATTTATGGAGCCGTTGAAATGGGAAGCCTGGTGGCTGGTACATGCCACCGTTGCTATGTTGTTATTTCCCCTTACGTGGGCTTTGCTGGTGGTACCTGATTTATTTACAATAATAGGTTCTGTACCCACAAAAGTACTTCTTATAGCAATGCTTTTTGGATTTCTTTGGGGGATTGGAGGAATCATGTTTGGCAAAAGTGTTCCTTATATTGGGATGTCATTAACTTATGGAATAGTAATGGGGCTTGCTTCCTCAGTTGGCAGCTTAATTCCGCTTTTTCAGATAGAAGGCGCTGCTGCCGTGCCGGCATTTCCGTATATTATTCTTGGAGTTGCGGTAATGCTTGTAGGAGTTGCAATTACAGCTTACGCGGGTATCTTAAGGGATAAACAAAGTGCCGCTAACAGAGTAAAAAATTTAAAACTTGGTTTAACCATTGCAATAACCAGTGGTGTATTATCTGCTCTGTTAAATGTAGGTTTTGCCAACGCAGCCCCTGTTGCAGCCGAAGCTGCTTCACAAGGTGTAGTTGTCCGCAATTCATCCCTGGCTGCCTGGGCAGTTGTTTTAATTGGTGCTTATATTATGAATGCAGGTTATTCCATTATTCTGCTAACAAAAAATAAAAACTGGAATTCTTTTGGTGTTGCCAAATCAGGAAAAGCCTATATGTGGTCGGTTGTGGCTGGTTTGCTTTGGTTTGCTGCACTTGGCGTTTACGGTCAGGGCGCTGCTCGTATGGGTGAAATCGGGCCGGTAATCGGTTGGCCCATATTACTCGGGCTTTCACTGATTGTTAGTAACATCTGGGCTTATTTGAATAAAGAGTGGAAAGATGCACGGAAAGCTTTTGTCTGGCTGTTGCTCGGATTATTCGTATTGATAATCGCCTCCATTATTTTAGGTTATGCCAATAGCCTGTAATTATTTAGTTGCAAAATTATGAAAATAGAAAAAGTAGAAGTATTTGTATTAAGCGATAAATTGGATAAAAGCTTTTATTTCTCGCAGTGGGAATACTCTGAACGGAAAATCTGTCTGGTTAAAATAACCACAACAAGCGGTTTAATCGGATGGGGAGAAGGTTACGGTCCGGCTGATTTGCTGGCGTCAGGAGTAAAACATCTGTCAAAATATGTCGTCGGACAAAACCCTGTTAATTCCGAAGTAATTTGGGAAAATTTGTACAGACGGACATTGGATTTTGCACGAAGCGGAATTTTAATGGCTGCGGTTAGCGCCATCGATGTGGCCATCTGGGACTTGAAAGGAAAAATCCTGGAGCTGCCGGTACATCAGTTATTTGGAGGTAAAAAACGGGATAAAATATATCCATACGCCACCGGGCTTTATTTCCGGAAGGAAAAAAATTTGACCCGCGCTATGGCGGAAGAAGCCATCAGGTATAAGGAACTGGGCTATCACGCTGTAAAGATGAAAGTGGGAATGTCGATTGAAGAAGACATCAAAAATGTGGAGGCCGTGCGCAAAGCAATTGGCAGTGAAGTAGATTTGATGATTGATGCCAACCATGCCTATAATCTTCAGGAGGCAATTAAACTGGCGAAAGCATTGGAAGAATACAATATAGGTTGGTTTGAAGAACCCATCTCTCCTGAATTTTATGAGCAACATGCCGAATTAAGAAGTAAAACCTTTATCCCGATTGCAGGTGGTGAATGCGAATACTTGCGCTACGGATTTCACCGGCTGTTGAAGAATAACTCACTTGATATTCTGCAACCCGATATTTGTGCCAGTGGCGGACTTACCGAAGCAAAACGCATCGCAACACTTGCTTCGGTATATGGAGTAGATTTGGTGCCTCATTCATGGGGTACGTATGTTGCGCTTTCCGCTGCCATGCATTTTGTTGCTAATCTGGACCCCATTCCCGGCAGGCTTAAAATGCCAAAGTTTACGCTGGAACATGATCGCACTACCAATGGATTACGAGACAAAGTTACTTTGCCTGATTTTGAGGTAATAGATGGTATTCTGGTTGTTTCAGATAAACCCGGATTAGGTGTGGAGGTTGATGAAACCGCCCTGAAACAGTACATTGTATAATAGAATAAATATTTGAAAAATGAATGTTATGTATAAAAAATTGTATATCGACGGTAAACTGGTTGATTCGGTTTCCGGAGAAAAAAAGCAGGTAATTTGCCCGGGCACAGGCGAGGTTATTGGCGAAGTAGCCTGGGCAGGCAAAGCTGATGCTGAACTTGCACTGAATACTGCACAAGCCGCATTCAAAAAGTGGTCGAAAATGAGTGTGAATACACGTAAAATGTGGATGTCCAAATTACGGGATGCAGTTATTGTCCGTGAACAGGAAATTCGCGAAGCCATAATGTATGAAATGGGAAAAACATACAACCAGGCCATGGAAGATTATGAAACAGTGGTTAATTCATTAGAATGGTATCCGCAGGAAATGCTGCATCGCCGTGATGAAATTATTCCGGATCCGGATGGAACACACACCCATCAGATTATTTCGAAACCTGCAGGTGTAGCGGTTGGTTATCTTGCCTGGAACTTTCCGTTGTTAAACCTGGGGTTTAAAATTGGTCCGGCACTTGCTGCAGGATGCTCACTTATATTAAAACCTTCTGCAAATGCACCGATTTCTGCTTATTTAATAGGTGAAATAATGGAGAGTATAAACTTCCCCAAAGGTGTTGTAAATATATTGGCCGGCTCAAACAGCGAACTCGCTGTAGCACTTTCTTCAAGTAAAATACCTCGTGTTATTACCATGATTGGCTCTTCCGGTTCAGGCAGAAAAGCGATGCAGCAAGCCTCCACTTCTATCAAACATTTCAGTATGGAGCTGGGAGGTAATGCGCCGGCTATTGTATTTGACGATGCCGATATTAGCCAGGCAGTTAATGAATTAGTTGCATTAAAGTATGGAAATTGCGGACAAATATGTGTTTCGCCCAACCGCATTTTTGTTCATGAAGATATTCACGATGAATTTGTAGAACGATATGTGAAAAAGGCCAAAAATCTACAGTTAGGTTTTGGTAACGATCCTAAAATTGACATGGGACCTCTTGTTGACGAGGAATCGCGTGACAGAATAATTAAACTCACAGAAACTACTCTGAAAGAAGGGGCTAAGTTGGAGTGCGGGGGAAATATTCCTGAAGGAATGGAAAAAGGATTCTTTTTTGAATCAACAGTTTTCTCTGATGTAAAACGCGATATGACCATTTTCAAGGAAGAAATCTTTGGACCGCTTGCTGCAATCTACAAATTCAAAACCGAAGAGGAAGTACTTGATATGGCCAATGATTGTGAGGTTGGTTTATCCAGTTATCTGTACACCAATGATGTAAATCGTGTTCAGAAATTTTCAGATGGAATAGAAGCAGGAGAAGTTCATGTCAATGGATTTAAATACGGCATCTATCTGCCACACGGTGGTGTAAAAGAAAGCGGATTGGGACACGATTGTTCTCATCTTGCTCTTGACGATTATCTTGAAAATAAACGTATAACAATCAGAGTATAAAATATGTACCCAATAGAACAAAAGACAATGGCGCCTGAAATTAGAAATAAGATTGATGAATCTGGCGTTGTTGCCGTGCTTGTTGTGGATGAATTGAAACACGCAACTCCAGTGGCTGCTGCGCTGTTGGAAGGAGGCGTAAATGCCATTGAGCTAACATTGCGTACTCCTGTTGCACTGGATACAGCAGCAGCGATAAAGAAAAAATTCCCTGAAATTTGCCTCGGAATTGGCACGGTTCTTACGGTCGATCAAGTAAAAGCAATTGCCGACATCGGTGTTGATTTTGCAGTTGCCCCGGGGTGTAATCCTAAAATTATTGAGGCGGCACAAAAACATGGAGTATCCTACGCTCCCGGAATTTCAACGGCATCGGAACTCGAACTTGCTGTGGAACTGGGATGCCGAATACTGAAATATTTTCCGGCTGAAGCAATCGGTGGAATAAGCTATCTAAAAAGCATGGCAGGGCCGTATCAATATTTGGGATTGAAATTCATACCATTGGGAGGATTGAACATTTCCAACGCAGCCAGCTATATTGAATCGGAATTAGTAACAGCAATCGGAGGCTCATGGATTGCAAAGCGCTCTTTAATTCAATCCGAAAACTGGACAGCAATCACAAACAACGCAAAAGAAATTACAACGTTAATTCGCGAAAAGAGAAACAATTAGTCTTAATAATTGCGGAGAAATTAATGCAGCTTACTGAAAATAAAATAATCGGTTGACCGGTTTCACTGCTTAAATCCAAAAATTTTACATTCTTTTAGTATGAAAAAAAAAATAGTAACATTTGGAGAAATAATGGGGCGATTCTGTCCTGAAAATTTTCAAAAATTTCGTCAAAGTATGCCGGGCAAATTCGATATAACTTTTGCCGGAGCAGAAGCTAATGTTGCAGCTTCGATTGCAATGCTGGGCGGAAATGCACGATTTGTTACCGCTCTTCCGGAAAACGAAATGACAGAAGCCTGTTTGTCGGTATTGAAAGGAATTGACATCGACACATCCTTCATAAAAAAAGTAAAGTACGGGCGCTTTGGTCTCTATTTCGTTGAGCGCGGAGCAAACCAGCGCCCAGGCAAAGTGATGTACGACCGTGAATACTCTTCCGTTTCTTTAACTCCTGGAGAATCCTACAACTGGAATGTCATTTTTAAAGATGCCGGATGGTTGCACACCACTGGAATTACTCCGGCATTGTCAGAATTATCAGCTAAAGCAACAGAAATTGCAGTGCGCGCCGCAAAGGAAAAAGGGCTCACCGTTTCATGTGATTTAAATTTCAGAAAGAAACTTTGGCAATGGAAAGAACATGTGCCGGTAAATGAACTTGCCCGGAAAACCATGCGCAAAATTTTACCGTACGTTGATGTAGTGATTGCAAACGAAGAAGATGCGCACGATGTGCTGGGTATCTCTGCAGAAAATACTGATGTGGATAGTGGTCAGCTTGATGTGACAAAATATACCGAAGTAGCCAAAGAAATCGTACATCAGTTGCCAAATGTAAAACAAGTGGGAATTACCCTGCGCGAAAGTCTTTCAGCAACTCATAACAACTGGGGAGCTATGTTGTACGATGTTTCCACAGAAACTGCACACCTTGCGCCGCAAGATGGTTACGGGAATTACGCTCCTTATCAGATTAAAAATATTGTAGACCGTGTTGGGGGTGGAGATTCATTTGGAGCCGGGTTGATATTTGCATTAAACACTCCTGAATTGGTAAAGCCTGAAGATGCCATTCGTTTTGCAGTTGCAGCCTCTTGTTTATGTCATTCCATTAATGGCGATTTCAATTATTCTTCCAGAGCCGAAGTTGAAGCATTGATGAAAGGCTCAGGTTCCGGTAGAGTTATTCGGTAAGATATAGAGACAATTTTGCACTATGGTTAATAGGGTAAAATTATTTCTGAACTTAACCAGTGTTGGATTAACAAAAAAATATTAAAAACATTTATAATGAAAAAAATCGTTTTAATGGGGCTGTTAATAGCATTGTTAATGCTTGTTAATAGTATAGATGCTCAGACTAGAAAAAGTTTTAAAATTAAAAGCAGATATCTTAATTTTCCTATTGAAGAATCCTTAGAAAGACAAAAAGTGATGCTTTCATCAGAGATGAGTGAGGAACCAGCCAATCTGATTTCTTTAGCTCATGATACGGTTGATTATTGGGTTTTTAGAGATGTATCAGCCTATATTGGAAAAACTATTAGTTTACTTTTTGAAAGGAATGTAAAAGGTATTGAGCGCATTTTTCAGGCAGATACTATTGTAGGTCATGCTTCAATGTATAATGAGATTAACCGGCCTCAGTTGCATTTTACCACAAAACGAGGTTGGATAAATGATCCCAATGGATTAGTTTGGCAGAATGGGAAATACCATTTGTTTTATCAGCATAATCCATATGAAACTAATTGGCAAAATATGCACTGGGGGCATGCAGTAAGTGAAGATTTAATTCATTGGGAACAGTTACCCACAGCTATGCATCCTGATGAGCTGGGAATGATGTTTTCAGGGAGTGCAGTGATTGACAAAAATAATACTGCTGGATTTGGTAAAGATGCTCTTGTTATTGTTTACACTTCTGCACGAGATTCAGCAGTACAATGTTTAGCTTACAGTATTGATGGTGGACAAACTATAAATAAATATAAAAAAAATCCCGTATTAGATCTTTCTCCAGATGCCCGCTGGGCTCGTGATCCAAAAGTATTTTGGTACGAAGCAGAACAACATTGGGTAATAGCTTTGTTTCAGAATAACTCTATTGCTACATACACCTCCAAAGATTTAAAGGAATGGAAATATGACGGAATCACTTCTGGCTTTCATGAGTGTCCTGAATTGTTTGAACTCCCGGTAGATAATAATCCGGATAATACAAAATGGATAATGTATGGAGCTTCAGGAACCTATATGATTGGAGAATTCAATGGATATGAATTTAAACCTGAAACAGGAAAATACCATTATGCCCATGGTGACTTCTATGCAGCTCAAACATATAACAATGAACCCAACCATGATCAAATCCAGATGGCCTGGGCGAATATAAAGCATCCCAATATGCCTTTTAGAGGTATGATGCTATTTCCCCAAAAATTATCTTTGAGAACAACATCGGAAGGACTCAGGTTATTTTGTAATCCAATACCTGAAATAGAAAAACTACATGTAAATTCTTTCAAATGGGATAATTGTAATGAAAAGGAGTTAAACAATAAATTAAAGCTTGTTGATAGTGATTTATTACATATTAAAATGGATGTTGAAATAACGAAACTTCACAGTTGCTCATTATCATTTGGAGGCCAGACTATAATTGATTTCAATGGAAATCATAATAAAGTAAATGGTAATCCCTATTTCGGAAGTATTAAGAACCCATCCAGATTTAAGGCAGAAATCATAATTGACAAAACATCTGCCGAGATATATTTGGATGGAGGTAAGATGTTTATTTCAAAAAGTATTAATCCATCTGATAATAGAAGCATTGAGCTATCTGGATATAGAAAAGATGTTATAAGTCTGAATATATACTCATTTGAAATTCATGAACTTAGTTCTATTTGGGATTAACAAAATTATTTTAAATGAAAACGAAAGGAATAATTTTAATGTATATGCGAGTTAATTCAATTATAAAACAAAAAAACAGCACCATTGAACCGAATCAGGTTGCGGTGATGCGGGGGCCTGTTTTGTTCTGCCCTGAATCAAAAAATTTAGAGTAGGATATAAATATTGATAATGTGCGCATTCCATCTAATATTGAATTTAACGTTGTAAAGTCTGATTTGCCTTTTGACATCAAAAAGTTGGAGGGAAGAGTGCTGTACTATGATAACAAAAGATGGGACGAAGAATTGTACCGCCGGTTGGAAACCGATAAAAAAAATGTCTGAATTATCGATTGAACTAATTCCATATTTTACATGGAACAATTGAGGACCAGTTGCAATGAGCGTTTAGCTGCCATTGGATGTGGAATAGCAGATATGAACAACTAAAATTACTTTATAAAAATTTCAAATAGGAACAATTAAAATACTACAAAATGAAAACAAAAATGAAAACAAATATTTTACTGTTAATTTTCCTCTTTACTTCATTTTCAGGGAACAGCCAGTCTTTTGATGACCTGTCAAAAACACCTCCCATGGGATGGAACAGTTGGAACAAATTCAGGTGCGATATCAATGAAGATCTGGTGAAAGAAATTGCGGATGCTATGGTAGAATCCGGAATGAAGGATGCGGGTTACGAGTATGTTGTAATTGATGACTGCTGGCAGGTAGCTCGTGATGATAATGGGGAATTGGTGCCCGATCCGGAAAGGTTTCCATCGGGGATTAAAGCTCTATCGGATTACGTTCATTCAAGGGTCTTAAAATTTGGAATTTATTCTTGTGCAGGAGATATGACTTGTCAGAACAGGCCCGGTAGCCGGGGCTATGAATTTCAGGATGCCCGGACATTTGCAAAATGGGGCGTAGATTATTTGAAGTATGACTGGTGTCACCATGGCCAGTTAAATGCGGTTGCCTCTTACACTACCATGAGTAAAGCATTAAGGGAGTGCGGAAGGCCCATTGTTTTCAGCATTTGCGAATGGGGTACCAACCAACCCTGGACATGGCCCAAAAACATTGGCCATTTGCACCGGATGAACTGGGATATACGCGATTGTTTTGATTGCAATATTGCACCGGTATTCTTCGGAACCATGCAAATAATTGACATCAACGAACCATTATGGAAATTTTCCGGGCCGGGTCACTGGAATGACATGGATATGCTTGAAATTGGCAACGGCGCACAAACTTTTGAAGAATATAAAACGCAGTTTAGTATGTGGAGCATGATGGCTTCTCCACTGATGACAGGCAACGACTTACGATCGATGAGCGATGAAACCATCGAAATTTTAACCAATAAGGAAGTTATTGATATAAATCAGGATGCACTTGGCCAGCAAGGATACCGGCACATTGATTTCGGCGATCTGGAAATATGGATTAAATTGTTGTCGAATGACGAACTTGCCGTTTGTTTTCTGAATCGTTCGGATGAAGAAATGAAACTCGATTTCGACTGGAAAAAATACCGAATAACGCATCGCGGAGAAAAGTTTTATATTGATAGTAATTGGGAAATGAGGGATTTGTGGAAACACGAAAATATAGGAAAAACCGATAAGAATCTTGATGAAACTGTTCCGGCTCACGGTGTTATTATGCTTAAATTGTCAGGTGGAAATAAAATTGAAAAGGTATAAGATAATTACAGAAACCGGAGGTTACACTTAATGCAAGAATCATAAATAACGGGATTTTAATTTTTGAATAATTTATGGAGTTTTTAATGTTTCTTATTGTTCTGGTGCTATTGATCCTGAGCATTGCAAAATTCAGGGTATCTCCATTTTTAGCCCTCCTTTTTTGGGGGTTGGTTTACGGAATTTTAAGTGGCATCAATCCGGTACAGGCACTGACGGTTTTGTTGGATGGATTTTCCCAGACCTTGCGATGGATTGCCATAATTATGATATTTGGGACCCTCATTGGCGAGATTTTAAATGAAACCGGCCATTCCAAACAAATTGCCGGTTCTACCTTACATGCATTTGAAGAAAAAAAATTACCGGCGGCTATGGGGATTACCGGATTCATAATATCAATTCCTGTTTTTGTTGATGTGGCTTACATTATGATGCAGTCGGTAACCGAGGCATTAACCGTTAAAAGCCGGCGCAATATTTTATCGGTTGGTTTGTCGCTGGTTGCCGGTTTAACCGCCACCCATGCATTAATGCCACCAACTCCCGGTCCGCTTGCTGTAGCTGGTATTTTAAACGCGGAACTGGGTAAAGTAATTCTTGTAAATTTTGTAGTTGCCTTGTTTGCAATGGCAGCCGGATTGGCCTGGGCAGTTTATTACTGCCGAAAGATCAAATTGGATTACGATGATAAAATTCAGCGCCAGTATGCCGGTAATTCAGGCAAGAATGAAGAAGAAAAACGAAACAATTTCCTGCTTTCCATTCTGCCAATTTTAGTCCCACTGATTCTAATCGGAATCAGTTCATTCATCCCGTCGGAAACAGAAGATCGCTGGTGGGAAATACTGGCTTTTGTTGGTGAACCTTTTGTGGCACTGGCTATTGGTGTTTTACTGGCTCTGTTTCAGTTTGGGAAAAAATTTCAGATGGAGCGGGTTACAAAACTCACGGAAAAATCGATTGAGAAAGCAGCATTGGTTATTATGATAACCGCAGCAGGCGGTGCATTTGGCCATATCATTCAGGAATCGGGCATTGTGGACAAGATTTCCGGATTTACCCAGTATGCGGGAAATTTGGGGTTTTTATTTCCCTTTTTACTGGCTGCTTTATTTACTACAACCACTGGTTCGCTGACTGTTTCGATGATTACCACTGCATCTGTTGTGATGCCATTGCTGCCGGCGTTGAATATGTCGCCGCAATTGGCAGCCGCTTTAATCGGGAGTGGTTCATTTTGTGTTTTTCATGTTAATTCAAGCTTTTTCTGGCTTTTAAACCGGTTGCATGATGTGCCTTCGGGTATTTTATTGAAAACCTTTACAGTTCAGTCGTTATGTATGGGCCTTGGGGGTTTGTTTAGTGTAATTTTGATGAGGATTTTTGGAGTGTTATAAATGAATTTTACTATCGTTATGAACCATAGAATATTTTGGATAACAGTTTTTTGGATAATCTTATCAACTAGTGGATTTAGCCAGGTCTGGACATATGATTGTCCGGGAGGTGCAGAATATCAATCACCCGATTACGAAGTAAGTATTATTCAAGGAAATGACACCTTGGAAAGTTTTGTTTATTACAGTTATGGTAAGAGTGAGTACATACTTTACAATTGGAAATTAGAGCCAAAAGAACATTCGCATCTCAATCACAACGGGCCTAAACGTCACTCATCATCCATTTTTTCGTTTAACGATTCGGTAACCGTTCGGGTAAAAATAAAAAATGGTGTGCAACATATCTCCTTGCCTTTACAATCGGCGAAAGTAATACCGTCATCGTATAATATTCCTTGTACAATTAAAGATGGCAACATCATTGAGTTTAAACTTGACAGACCTGAAAAAGTAGCAGTTATACCCAATTACGATGAAGCCTGGAATGTATATGCGCAAAAAGGAGTCGGGCATGTTCCAATAGAAAGCTGGAAAAACAGTTACGGTATTGAAAAAAACAGGGATTCGTATCATGGGACCAACCTGGATTCGCAACTCACGGAAGGATATCAGAACCCATTGTTCATTTTTGCACATGCACCGGAAAAAAGGATTCCAGACTCAACTTCTGTCAACACACTTGTTGTGCGCCCGGAAGATTATATTACGCAAGGTAAACTGAACCAATACAAAACTGTTTGGTTTACACCGGGAATACACGATTTGTCTCATGTTGGAAGTATTCCCTGGTATCAGACAAAAATAAAAAAAGGGCAGACGTTTTATCTGGAAGGAGGATCGTATGTTAAGGCACGATTTAAAGAAGACGATTCAGGATTCGGTCCATCCTCTATTACCGGAAGAGGTATTATTTCCGGAATCGGTCATAAATGGGTAAGAAGTTTTCATGAAGGTAGCCAGGTAATTTCTGTTGATTCCATAATTGGTGTTACCATAACCGACCGTGCATGTTTTGGTATTTATGGTGGCCATTATATCGGAGATGTCGCCATGATTGGTGCTTGGCACGGTAATACGGATGGTCTTGATTATATTGATGACTGCCTTGTAGAGAATTGTTTTTTGCAAGCGCACGACGATAACCTGAAAATAAATCACAATACCAACGCCAGGCATTGTGTGATTTGGCAGGGGCCCAATGCACATGCCATCATGGTTAAAGAAACTTTTCGAGACAAACAGGAAGGAGTGCATCTTTTTGCCAACAGCACAGTTGAGGACATTGATATTATCGGTTATTTCCCTGGAACCGACTGGGATAATCCGTGGCCTCAAATAAGCAGGGCCGCAATTTCTGTTGTAACAGCGATGGATTTGGAGATTAAAAACTTAACATTTAACGATATTCGAATTGAATCTCCCTATTTAGCCCGGGTTTTTAATATTTACAACCTCAATACAAACGAGATAAACCCGGGTTGGTTTCAACCTACTTCGGAAAGCTATCATACCAAAATAGATGGTATTACATTCAGCAATATTTCGGTAAACAGCCCGGTTATTGGCTATCAAAGTTTGATTGGTTCCGGATATGTAAATTCACTCAAAAATATAAGTCTGTCCAACATCATCATAAACGGAACTGAAATTACCAGTGATAATTTTAACGATTTTCTTGAAATTGAATGTGGAAAAGTAGAAAACTTCGCCATCAATGATGATTCGATTCAAATTGTTTGTGAAGCAACACGCAAATCATATCACAGTCAAATCATTCAGTTTCCTGGCGATACATTGCTGGCCTGGCAGTATGATTATTTGGACGACGATTCAGGGAACAAAAAATTTGCATTGGATTCAGCTCAAACCATTGGTATTTATGGTTGTAACGATATAGCAGGCTTTAATGCGCGTTTATATACTGACGCAGATCAATTTAAAGACGCTGCCCAGTTCAAATGGGACCCTGATGCACAAGCTTTTTCAAAAAATGGGCAATGGGTTGAATACACAGTAAGTTTTACAGAAGATGAGCCTTACCATTTGATATTGCGAGCCAGAACGGATGTGAATGCCAATTTTGTGCTGACTGTTTTCAATCAGTCCAATGATACAATTTACAGTAAAAATATAAACCTGAAAGGCGATTTTACCAACCTTGGCGGAGGAAATGAACAAACCGACTGGTTGCTTTCCAAATTTGCTGTAAAAGATTTGTGGGGCAAGTATATTGTGCGATTCGACTGGTATGATAATATAGGAGAACCGGGGATTTTTGGAGGTTTTTCATTTATTAAATCAGATTTGGATATTACGCCTCCCGAATGGTATTATGTGAGTATTGGATACATAACAAAAGGGTCAGATATTTCGGTAATGACAACCGAAGATGCCACAGTGTATCTGGTCCCAGAGGGTACATCGCCTGATACTTTATCAATAACAGAAGCGGCGATTGCCTTTACGCATACAAAAGCATATTTACTTGAAACAATTAATACAGCTGGATTAGACGCGGGTAATTTTGTGGTTTATGCCATAGATAGTGCAAATAATATTTCGGATGCCAGCGGTTTAATTCGGTTACAATCTCCTGTAAATGCCGAATTTGTATCCAATGATTCTGAAATAATGATTTCGTACCATCATTTGAACAAACAAATAGGAGTGAAAAGTTTAAACGAACTCCGTCAGATGGATATATACAATGTTCTGAGCAAAAAAGTTGAAAATGTAAAGTGTAACGGAAATAGTTACAATTATTCGGCTAATGGATTGTATCCCGGAATTTATTTAGTAAAGGTTTATGATAAAAAAGGAAATGTGAAAAGAAAAAAAATATTGATATTTTAAAAAACGATTAAGAATAATTAAAAGAAATCAAAATGAAAACACTTGTTTTACTTATTACGTGTTCAATAATTTCATTGTCCGGATTTAACCAGGTCTGGACATATGATGTGCCAGGAGGAAATAGCCTCAGTTCAAATGATTACGAGGTGACAGTAATCAGCGGGACAGAAACAAAAAATAGTTTTGTGTATTTTAGTCAGGGATTCGATAATTACACGCGTTTAAATGAAAACGGTTCAGTATCCACAACCAGGACCTTTAGTCATAAAGGGCCGGCATGTCATTCTCATTCCATTTTCTCGTTTGACAAATCTGTCACTGTTCGTGTAACAGTTAAACCAGGGGCAAAGCATATTTCACTGCCTCTGAGAAGTGCCAAAATATTACCTTCTTCCTACAATATCCCGTGCACCATTGAAAATGGGAATACCATTGTGTTTAAATTAGATCGCCCTGAAAAAGTAGCGGTTATTCCCAATTACAATGAGGCATGGAATACTTTTACTGAAATGGCAGAAGGGCATGTACCCATTCAAAGTTGGGATGTTGATTATAACGAAGAAATTCAAAGAGAAACTTATAAAGCTTCAAAACTTTATGAGGCCTTAAAGGAAGGATATTTGAA
>JBEPWX010000002.1:0-2761 GCA_041642235.1 Mariniphaga sp. | reverse complement strand
TGACTTCGGAAAAAGATGATTTGATTAAGATTTTTATACCGATAAAAAGAATAGACCAAAACCTAATTAAATTCAATTTAAACTCAATATAAACTCAATCTTAATTCAATGTAAATTCTATTTTGATTGAACTAACATTGAGTTTATATTGAGTTAAATTCGAGTTTTATCTGAATCATCTAATTATAAACTCCCGGGGCTATCGCTATGTTACCTGCTCAATCAATCTGTGCCGCCCTTTTTGAGAATTAATTAAAGATTAAAAAGAAAAACAGAAAAAGTACATGCTTTTTTATTAATTTAGTTACATGGTATTGCCAATGAGCAGTATGACCTAAAATTAGTTGTTTTCATTGAACCAAATTAAAACCTCTTGGAATGTTCCGGTACAGAAATTATATGTTTTTATTCCTTTTGCTTTGCGGATTGGTGGCCAATTCCCAGAAGAATATAGTTAAGACGGGGCTTACAGGCGCTTTTTTGGGAGATATCAAATTAGCATTTGAATCGGCAATTACGCCTAACAGTTCGATGTTGTTCAATATAGGTTACCTCGATCCCACTTTGAGCCCCCTGATACCTGATAAGGCATTTACGCCCAAAGCCTATAATTTGCTGGAATCGAACGGAGGCATCAGTTTCTCTGCGGAATACCGGTTTTATATTTCAAATAAAGGGAGAATGCAGGGCTTTTATCTCGCTCCTTACCTGCGTTATTTTAACCAAAGCATGTTGTTTGACGACGAAATTTCTAATTATCTGTTTACTGTAGATACTAAATTAAGCACATTTGGAACGGGCATTCAGCTGGGATATCAATGGATTTTTAATGACATGTTTACGTTCGATTTCTTCTTTTTCGGAACAGGGATCGATTTTCACAAGGGGGTAATTATATATGAACTGGAACCGGAGCCACCAAATTTTAACTATGCCATAGTAACCCCAATTTTAGATGACATTCTTGAAGATATAAGGTTCCTGAATGATAAGCCGGAACATGAAGTTAATGCAGATAACCATACTACCCGGTTGCCTTTCCTTTTTCCTGGTATCCGGATGGGTATAAGTGTCGGAGTGGCGTTTTAGACTTGCGAAGGATTTTTATTTTTTTTATTTATTCTCTGATTGGCAGTATTTACCCGTACTGTGGCCTGTCTTTCAAATTGATTAAAAAAACAGTTGTCTGGCTTGCAGAACCTGCCGGTATTTCAGAAAAGCTGGTCAGTCGTTTGCCTGCATCTGTTACGGCAATTGTTTTAAGTTTCCGGATACTGAAAAAATCAGGAAAATAGTACCTTAGGAACAAATGCTTCAGCAATGGTTTATTCAGCTATTCCATTCGTACAATCCGGGGGTAAAAAAGACCAAGTACTTCCACCATTTCCTGCTGATGTTTCATCACCTCATGAATATCCTTATAGACAAAGGGTGATTCATCAATTCCCCCACCCAACAATTCAACATTCTGACTAATCAGGTAATTTTTAAGCTGGCTTTCAGTAAACGTTTTTTTGGCAAGGTTACGCGACATTAAGCGACCGGCACCATGAGCAGCTGATTGCAAAGATTCTTCATTGCCTTTACCGGTAACAATATAGGCAGGCGATGCCATTGTTCCGGGGATTATACCAATATTGCCCGCCCCTGCGGGGGTGGCTCCTTTACGATGAATAACAAGCTCTTCGCCATCGGCAAGCTTTTCTTTCCATGCAAAATTATGGTGATTTTCAATTATTATCAGCGGCTTTTCACCAAATGCTTTCGCCAACCGGTTATGAATGATACGGTGATTGGCATGGGAATAATCACCTGCCAGCTGCATGGCAGCCCAATACTCCTGCCCTTCTTCTGAATCCAGATCAAGCCAGGCAAGTTTTGCCGCTTCACCCGAAAGTCCCAGCTTATCTTTGGCAATATTGGTGTAATATTTACAAACCTCGGCGCCAAAATTTCGTGATCCGGAATGACTGAGAACAGCAAAATATTCTCCCGGCTCAAGATTTATCTGTGCAGAAGGCTCTTTAATTTGTACATACCCAACATCTACAAAGTGATTTCCATGTCCGGATGTCCCTAATTGCCGGGCAAATTTCTTCTGCAGCGATTTCAGAAATTTAATTTCATTAAATTCATTTCTTTCCAGGATCTCCGCATCTTCCAAATCATTGAATTCAGCAAGTCCAAAACGTGTTTCACTGAGGAGGATATTTTTAATCCTGTTTCGTTCGCCATCAATTTTTTTTGCTGAAAAGGGATAAACCGACATGCACATCCGGCAACCTATGTCCATGCCAACACCATAAGGTATTACGGAATTGTAGGTTGCCAGTACTCCTCCTATCGGCAATCCATATCCTATGTGGGCATCGGGCATTAAAGCCCCTTTAACCGACACCGGCAATTTCATGGCCATCTGCATCTGTTCAATTGCTGCCGGATCGATATTTTCTGCACCAAACACCTGAAACTCCTGAGCCACTTTGTTCAATGGAATTCTCCCCCGCTTTTTTGGAGCAGGCTTTTCAGCAAGCAACCGGGCCAACTCACCGAAAGCAGGGTCATCGGTATATTTTTCAGGGTTCAGATTAATTTTTTCCAGCAGTTCCATAACCTCAACCTTATTGGAACGTTTAAAGTGGGTGCTTGTTAAACGAAGAGCCAGTGAGATGGCACGATCACTGGTATAGCCAATCCGTTTGAGTTCCTTACCACGGATTTTCATTTTTTTCATAATCATCTGCTTAAAACAGTTCAAAAA
>JBEPWX010000001.1:0-771 GCA_041642235.1 Mariniphaga sp. | reverse complement strand
TACTTTTATGGCGGACCAAAAACTATTCCTTATGAGAACGAAGTTACCACTTATATTGTTCCTGATGATTCCGCTGCTTTCACTGTCACAAAAGCAGTCGCCTAAAACTCCCATGGAGGTTGTAAACCTTATTAAAAAAAATGTTACATGCTCCTGGAACAGTAAAACGGTAGATACATTTAAAGCAGGTGATTCCGGTTCAGAATTAAAAGGAATTGCTGTATGTATGTTTGCCGATATGAAAACGCTCAGACAGGCAGTGCAAAAAAATTGCAATTTCATTATAACTCATGAACCTGTATTTTATAATCATTCTGATGAAACCTCATCCTATAAGGAAGATACTGTTTTCATTCAGAAAATGAAATTTATTAAAGAAAATGATCTTGTAATTTTCAGATTCCATGACCATATACACAAGACAGAACCTGATGGTATTTCTGTGGGGATGATCAGAAAACTGGGATTAGAAAGTTATGCTGTGAACGGGGATAATTCCCTGTTCCGGATACCGGAAACAACTCTGCAGAATTTTGCTGAGAAATTAAAATCGGATATGGAAATGGAGAGCATCAGGGTTATTGGAGATCGCGATATGCTATTTTCAAAAGTCGCCTTTATGGCTGGTGCCCCGGGAGGGCAGCGCCACATTCAGATGCTTGCAAATAATGAAGTGGAAGTAATACTTGCAGGAGAAGCGCCTGAATGGGAAACCTATTTGTATGCCAATGATGCTGTTTCCCTGGGAATGAACAAAGCAGTTATTTTCCT